>CAXTDH010000177.1:0-6794 GCA_964242405.1 uncultured Rhizobacter sp.
GCTGCTGGTAAAGGACATGTCGGCCGCCGCCTTGACGCCCGGCAACGGCTGGGTCGCGGCACCCGGGGGCAACGGCGCCCGCGGCGGCAATGGCGGCGCCGGTGGTGACGGCGGGCCCGGCGGCCCGCTCGGCAACGGCCAGTTCACCACGGTCCAGGGCGTCTACACCGCCCAATGCCCGGCGCCGAGCGGCGCGGGCGGCAACGGGGGTCCCGGCGGTGCCGGTGCCGGCGGAGCCGGTGGCAACGGCGGTCCGTCGATCGCGATCGCGCTGACCGGCCGCGCCGTCGGGCCGACGTCGACGGACGGCGTCTATCTCGGGCCGCCGGGTTTCGCCGGCGAGGCCGGCAGCGGCGGTCCGGGCAGTGTTTGCAACGGCGCGAACGGCGAGGCGGGGTTAGGCGGCGCGGTGGGACTCGTCGTCAACGTTGATGCCCTGCCGCAGAACGTGCTGGCCGCCGGCCAGACGCTCGCCGCGGACCAATCCCGGACATCGGCCAACGGCCTCTACCGCCTGACGATGCAGGCCGACGGCAACCTCTGCTTCTACAAGAACGGCGGCTACCAGTGGTGCGCGCAGCAGAAGTACAGCGCGACGGGGATTCGCGCGCAGATGCAGGCCGACGGCAATTTCTGCATCCAGCGCCAGGACGGCAGCGGCGCCTGGTGCGCCTTCGACACCCTGGCCCCCGGCACCCATCTCGCGGTCGACGACGACGGCACGGTCGCGCTGCGCTACCGCACCGAAACGCTGAGGACGCTCCCATGACGCTCGCTCGCCTGCGCGGGAGCGCGATGATCCGATTCGTCCTGCTGGCCCTCGGCCTCGTCGCCGCCTTTGGTGGTTCGGCGGTCGACGCCCAAAGCCGCGTCCGCATACTGGCGGCCGCCCCGGCGCCGACCTACGACTGCCCGGCCCGGCAGTCCACCGCTACCGGCCGCGACTTCAGCAGTCGCGCGCTCGAATTTTTGAGTTTTGCGCACCAGGACCTGACGAATGCCAACTTCCGGGGCGCGAAGCTGAAGGGAGTCGTCTTCGTCGGCGCCAATTTGGCCGGCGCCGACTTCACGAATGCCACCTTCCTCGACAGCGGCCGGCCGCCGCTGGTCAACGACTTCAGCTTCGCGACGCTCGACAGCACCTGCTTCATCCACGCGACCTTTGCGGGCAGCACCTACTTCACCTATGCCACGCTGACCTGCGCCGACTTCTCGAACGTCGACCTGACCGCGGGCCAGGCGATCTTCGGCGATACGCCGGCCCGCTTCGACGCCAGCCGCCCGTGCCGCACGGCGTTCCGCGGTGCCAGGATGGACTGCGACCTGGTCGCCCAGTGGGGCAAGTTCGACCTGACCAACGCCGACGTCTCGAAATGCGCCGCCTTCGGCCTTTCCGGGCTCGCCAACGCCGACTTCACCGACGCGCGCATGGACGGCGTCAGCTTCTTCCAGGCCGACCTGCAGGGCGTGAAGTTCGACCATGCCGACTTGCACGGCGCCAACCTCGACTACGCCAACCTGAAAGGTTCGAGCTTCGTCGGCGCGCAGATCGGCGTGGCGCCGGGCTCGAACGGAACCGTGCTGAGCGGCAGCTTCGCCGGCGCCTTCATGCTCGACACCGATTTCACCGACGCCGACCTGCGCTCGGTCAACCTCAGCAATGCCCACCTCTACCGGAGCAGCACCGACGTCGGCGTGAGCTTCGTCCGCGCGCGGCTCGATTCGACCAACCTCACCGGTGCGGTGCTGCCAGGTGCGGTTTTCACCGGCAGCCTCACCAACGCGACCTTCAACAACGCGATGCTCGTCAACGCGAACTTCTCGGGGGCCGACACCACCGGCGCGAAGTTCGACACGGCGTACCTGCAAGGCGCCGACTTCAGCCAGGTGCGAAGCATCGACAACATCAGCCTCAACAACGCCGCGGTGTCGGTCGCCGCGGGCGCCTGGAGCTTCAACGAGCAGGACGGAACGCCCTCCACCTACGGCTACAAGGCGACGCGGCTCGGCGCGCTGGCGACGGACTACGGCGCTTATTGTCCGAACGGCATGTCGAGCCCCTGCACCGGCCAGCAGCTCGTCCCGTCCAAGGGCGGGCCGTATCCGCCGGTGCCGGCCTGCATTCCTCTCAAGAAGTACCACTACGACAACTGCCCGCTGCCGTCGCCGTCGGACCCGGCTTCGGCTTCGGCGACCGGTCGCCGGCCCTGACCGACGGCTTCTTCGTCTCGCGTCCGATCCGAGGTATTGATGCGCCGACCCGCCTTTCGCCCCGACCGCCGCGGTTTCCTCAAGCAGGGTGCCGCGCTCGGCCTCGCGGGCGCCGCGCCGCTCCTGCTCACGAGTTGCATCGACAGCGGCGACGACAGCGTGCCCGCGGAAGATGCCGCCACCTCGCGCATCCAGCGGCGCGAGCCGCGCCAGCTCAACTTCGACCTGTCGAGCGCGGCGATCGCCAATCCGCGCCTGGTCGCGCTGCGCAGCCGCGACCACGACGCGCCCCTCGTCGCGCACGACGCTGCCTCGCGCGCCAAGCACTGCGTGCTCAACCCGGTGCTCGCGAACGTCGACGACGCCCGCCTCACCCACTACCTCGAAGACGCCGACCTCCCCGGCGGCTCGCTGCAGTCGCTGATGGTGATGGGTACCGATCCGAAGACCGGTGAGCCGGTGCTCGGCGGCGTCTGGATTCACGTGCCGCAGGCCGCGCTCGCGAGCGTCGCCCAGCGCGCGGCGCAGACCGGCCGGCCGCGCACGCTGTCGGCGAAGGCGCTCGCCTACGGCATGCCCACGCCACTCGCGCTCGCCAGCGTGCGCGGCGACGGCAGCAACGACTTCGCGACGCCCTACGACATCGCCACCTTCCTCGTCTTCCACCATCCCGAGGTGATGAACCTGAAGCCGGATCTCGGAGCGGAAATCATGAGCCGCATCGAGAACGCGCCGTGCGCGACCGACGACCCGAACTGCACCGCGTACTCGGATTCGTTGGTGTTCAACATCGCACAGATCCTGACGGCAAAGGGTCTGCCGACGACGACGCCGGGCAGTTGGGCGACGCTCGTACCGTCGACCGACCTCGACGGCAAGGTGTCGGTGGACGCGCAGGGCAAGCCGATCTACCACTACGACGTGGCCGACAGCATTGCCGCGGACGTCAACGCGGTCGTCAAGGAACTGTTGATCGACCTCTACGACGACCCGCTGTTCAAGGGCACGAACTGGCACGAGACCCAGAGCATCGCCAGCCAGTCGGCGACCGCGGTCGTCGCCGGCGGGGTGCACACGGCCGTCGTCGAGCCGCGGCAGACGCCCCTGGCCGCCGCCCTCGACGAAGCGTTCCAGGTCGAGGCCGCCCAGCCGGTCGGCTCCTGGATCAGCGGCGTCCACATCGTCGGCCTGGAAGTCGCCGATGCGTCGAACCGCACCGTCCGCATGACGGTGAAGAACGCCTACCTGCGCTTCCTGTCGGTTTACGTCCAGTACCTCGACGCCAACGGGGAGGCGATCGCCGTCGGCAACCCCGGCGACCTCGATTCGACGCGCGCCAAGTACCTGCGCATGGTCAGCACGAACGACCAGATCATGGGCATCCCGTTCTTCGGCGACCAGATCGAGTCGACCGACATCGAGTTCTCGATGCCGCCGGGTGCCTCGCACGCCAAAGTGATGTTCGGCAGCCTCGGCCTGGGCGGGGATGCGTTCTGTCCCGAAGCGGTGGCGGGTTCCTGCCTGACGCTCGGGCTCAACATCGGCATTCCCACCATCCTGCTCGCCGCTGGCGTCTATGGCGACCTGAAGGAGGGCTGGGCCGGCATCTTCAAGGACGAGGCCTCGCTGAAGGCGATCCTCTATTTCTTCAAGCGGGGGCTGGCGGCTTCCGGGGCCGACGTCGCCTCCGGCATCTACGGCAGCGCCGACTCGCGAAGCTGCGTCTCGTTCCTCTCGAGCCTGGGCAACGTGGCGATCCAGGTCATCCTCTCGGCCGCGCCGACCTTGCTCGCCAACCTCGCGCTCTACATCGGGCCCACGCAGTTCAGCTTCGCGGTGCCGTTCCTCGGCTGGGCCATCAAGCTGCTGTCGATCGGCGCCGACCTGGCGGCCATCGTCGAGACCGTCAGCGAAGTGCTCTGCAGCCCGGCGATCGACACCAACCAGGTGTCGCTGACGATGGACACGACGGTGCGCATCGCGCGCGACCCGCGCAACGCGCATTTCCCGCTGTCGGCAACGAAATACACGCTCGAAGCGACCTACGACGGCGGCGCCAAGCCGTTCAGCGTGAGCGGGTCGGTCGACGCCGGCCGGGTCGATCCGATCGACGTCGTGTTGCCGGGCCGGCCGTCGGGCGGCACGGTGGTCGTCAAGGTCTCGCTCTACTCGGACGACCAGTGCCTGGTCGGGCTGAAGACCACCGACAAGATCATCAACCTGCCGGCCACGGCGGGGACGATTCCCATCGAGATCCGCGAATTCGTCGCCCCACTCAAGTCGACCACGACCTACCGGCATGCGCTCAAGCTCGGCTACGCCAACGGCAGCCGCCGCTGGGTCGCCGGGACGGCGCCGCAATTGACCCGTGCGAACCTCTGCGCGGGCGCCGACGGCGCGATTTGTGACCTGAACGGCATCACCGTGCACACCGCGACGGGCATGATCGGCTATGGATTCTTCTCGGGGGGCCAGAACGTCGCCCAGTGCGGCAACAACGCCGGCGGCACGCTCAACACGATCCAGAACGAGTTCAGCGGCGAGAACCCCGACAACGGCTACAAGTTCTCGAGCTGCGGCTACACCCAGCCGGTCGGCATCGTCTACGACCCGCTCGGTCCGGCGGCCGGCGGCCATCACTTTTTCTTGCAGCCGGCGAACGACGGCTATCACCTGCGCGGCACCTCGCTCGCCACTCGGGCGCCGACCTTCGACCTCGGGCAGACGAAGAGCTGGGGCCGCTTCCAGAACGCGCTCGACTCGCTGGCGGTGCTGCCTTCGGGCTTCGTCGTCGGCATCAACCGCGTGAACCACAAGATGGAGGTGCTGCTGCTGCCGGCCGAGCCGGTCGACGGCGCGGTCGAGCCGAAGGCGGTACCGTTCGCGGCGACGAAGCTGGGCAAGGGCTCGCGTGCCGGGCTGCTCGACACGCCGGTGGCGGTGGCGACCTGGGGCGGCGCCGTGCTGATCCTCGAACAGGGCAACCGCCGCGTGCAGGCGTTCGACGCGATCGGCAACTCCGTGTCGCTGTTTCAGGGCAAGAGCACGCCGCTGATGGTGTTGAAGCCCGAGGCCGACGGCGTGACGGCGACGTATCTCGACCTGGCCGTCGAAGGCCTGGGCTATTTGTTCGTGCTGTCGTACGTGTCGAACGGTTCGACGCCGTCCGACTACCGCCTCGACGTCTACAGTCCGAACGGCGACTTCATCGCCCGCACCGGCAGTGTCGCCGCCGCCCGCATCGCGGTCGACCTGTTCCGCACCGTCTACACGCTCAACTACGAGCCGGTGGTCGGTGCGCCGAAAGTCGAGCCCTCGGTGTCGCAGTGGCTGCCGGTCACGCCGGACACCTGCCCGAGCGACCTGCCGTCGGTCACCGGCGCGGCGCAGGGCAAGCCGGAGCGCAGCGTCGCCGCCTGCAGGGTGGCGATCGGCGCGACGGCCTGAGAGGCTCGGCAAGGCGGGGTTCGGCCGTTCGCTGGCGAGGGTCGAGGCGCTGATCGGGCCACCTGCTCGCACGCATGCCATGCCATGCCATGCCAGCAGACGAACGTCCCGCGCGCGGCCCGCCCGTTCTCGTTTTGGTCCGGACCCAGGCGCCGCAGACCCTGCAGAATGCAGAACGGTCGACCGCCCATCCCGTCCGGTCGACGCTGCGTCCGGGGGGCCATGTCGTCGAGTGTGTTTGCCGATCGCGAGCAGGGAGCGACCCTGGTGCTCGATACCGTCAACGAGTGCGTGCGCGTCGGCAGTCGCGAAATTCCGCTGACGCCGAGGGCTTTCGCGCTGCTCCACCACCTGGTCGTTTGCCGGCAGCAGCTCGCGACCACCGATGACATCCTCGCCGCCGTCTGGCCGAACGTGGTGGTCGAAGAAGGCCAGGTGCGGCAGTTCATCGCCGACCTGCGGCGAGCGCTCGGCGACGACCCGAAGGCGCCGCGGCTGATCGAGACCGTGCGTGGCCGCGGCTACCGCTTCATCGGCGACATTCACGTTGACGCGCCGATGCGGGCGTCGGGCCGGGTGCTGCCGTTGCGGGCCGACTCGAGCAGCCGCCGCCTCGTCGCCCTCTACGGCCGCGAGGACGACCTGGCGGCGCTGCGCGAACAGGCGGCGGCGCACCGGCTGGTGACGATCGTCGGCCCGGGCGGCGTAGGCAAGACGCTGCTGGTGCGGCACCTGGCGCTGCAACTGCGCGAGCAGCACCCGGACGGCGTGATTGCGGTCGAACTGGCGCCGCTCGGTGATCCAGCCCGGGTGGTCGACGCGATCGCCGAGGCGACCGGCGTATGCGTCCAGCGCCCCGATGCACTGGCTGCCCTCGCGGCCGGTCTGGCGGAGCGGCGGGCGCTCGTCGTCCTCGACAACGCCGAGCACCTGCTCGACGAGACCGCCCGCATCGTCCAGGACCTGCTTGAGAAGGCGCGGCGGCTGCGCCTCGTCGTCACGAGCCAGATCCCGCTGCACATCGCCGACGAGCGGGTTTATCGGCTCGGGCCGTTGCCGGTGCCACCGCCATCGGCCGGCGCGGCGGAGGCCGAAAGCCACGGCGCCTTGGCGTTGTTTGTCGACCGGGCCCGCGC
>CAXTDH010000178.1:0-6786 GCA_964242405.1 uncultured Rhizobacter sp.
GATGTTCGACGCGAAGATCCGCAGTGTGGCAGGATAAACCTGTGGCTCGACAGCGGTTTTGCACATCGCAGGCGACAGCCGCCGGGAGCGCGGGTGTCGTCACACTGCGACGCAGCCCCCGCAAGTTCGGTCGGGGCATGTCGATTGCCCCGACCGCCTGCCACCCCTTCTCGAATCTGCCGACGATGTTTCTTCCTCTCGGGCTCAGCCCGTCGATCCCGACCTCGTTGCAGGGCCCGTACCCGCAGCCGTGGCGGTTGTGGGCCACCGACTTCCCGTTGCCCGCTGTCGCGACGGCCACGACACCCGCTTCCGACGCGAACCCGTATCCATGACGCGCCCGGTGTCCATCATCGGCGCTGGGCCGGGTGGCCTCGCGTCAGCGATGCTGCTGGCCGCGTCCGGCGCACAGGTGACTGTCTTCGAGGCGAGCCGGCAAGTCGGCGGCCGCTCCCGCCGGCTCGATCTCGGCGGCTACCGATTCGATGCCGGGCCGACGTTCTTTCTCTATCCGCAGATCATTCGCGAGATCTTCGACCACTGCGGCTTCGATTTCAACCGTGAAGTCGAGATGGTGCGGGTCGACCCGCTCTACGAACTCAAGTTCATGACGGAGGAGGGCCGTTCGGATTCGCTGAACGTCTGGGCCGACCCCGACCGGCTCGCCGCCGAGGTGGGGCGCTTCAGCCCGGGTTCCGCCGAGGGGCTCACCCGTTTCATGAACGACAACCGCGCCAAGCTCGAGGCCTTCGGGCCGGTGCTGGCGCGGCCGTTTCGTGGCTTGCGCGACTTCCTGGCGCCGCAGGTTCTTCGGGCGCTCGCCCATTTGCGGCCATGGGCGAGCCTGGACGGCGAACTGTCGCGATACTTCGACGACCCGCGCCTGCGGCTGGCGTTCTCGTTCCAGAGCAAATACCTCGGCATGTCGCCGTACCGTTGCCCGAGCCTCTTCAGCATCCTGTCGTTCCTGGAGCACGAGCACGGTGTCTGGCACCCGACCGGCGGCTGCAATGCGGTGATGGACACGATGGCCCGGCTCGCGCGGCGCATGGGCGTCCGCTTCGAGCTCGGCACGCCCGTCCAGGAAATCGCCTTCGAGGGCCGCAAGGCGATCGGTGTGCGCACGGCCGCGGGCCTGCACCGCTCCGACGCGATCGTCGTCAACGCCGACTTCGCCCATGCGATGCAGCAGCTGGTGCCCGACCGCCTGCGCAGCCGCTGGAGCGATGCCCGGCTCGAGAAGAAGAAGTACTCCTGCTCGACCTTCATGCTCTACCTCGGCATCGAGGGGTCGATCGATCTCCAGCACCATACCGTCATGCTGGCGGAGGATTACGTCGCCAACCTGCAGCAGATCGAGTCGGGCAGCGCGCCGCCCCCGGCACCGTCGCTCTATGTGCAGAACGCGTCCGTGACCGACCCTGGCCTCGCGCCTCCCGGCCACAGCGCCCTCTACGTGCTGGTGCCGGTCGGCAACCTCGGGCGTGGTGTCGACTGGACGACCGAGAAGGCCGGTTATCGAGCGCTGGTGCTGCGCCGCCTCGAAGCGCTCGGCATTCGCAACCTGGAGTCGCGCATCCGCTGCGAGCGCATCCTGACGCCGACCGACTGGGAAAGCGACTTCGCGGTCTTCAAGGGTGCCACCTTCAACCTGGCTCACACGCTCGACCAGATGCTCTGTTGGCGGCCGCAGAACCGCTTCGAGGAGCTCGACGGCGTGTACCTGGTCGGCGGCGGAACGCACCCCGGCAGCGGCCTGCCGGTCATCTTCGAAGGGGCACGGATCACCGCCCGCCTGTTGTCCGAAGACCTCGGGTTGAAGCCGGCCGAAAGCCAGCGCGCGCTGGATTTCGCCACGCCCAAGGAAGTGGTGGCGGCGAAATGAAGGCGATGACGATGTCCGAGCGCCAGCGGCAAGACGACCTGCCCGTCGGCGTGATCGGCGGCGGCCTCGCCGGCCTGGCCTCCGCGGTCACGCTCGCCGGCCGCGGCCACCGGGTGGTGCTGTTCGAGGCCAACGCCTGGCTCGGCGGCAAGGCGGCGGTGTTCGAGCAGGATGGTTTTCGCTTCGACATGGGGCCGACCATCCTGACCCTGCCCGAGGTGCTCGAAAAGGTGTTCGCCGAAGCTGGGCGCGACATGCAGCAGGAGCTCGACCTGCTGCCGCTCGACCCACAATGGCGCTGCTTCTTCGACGACGGTTCGACCATCGACCTCGTGAAAGATGTCGACGAGATGGCCAAGCGAATCGACGAATTCGATCCGAGCGGCCGCAATGCCCAGGGCTACCGTGACGTCATCAAGGTGTCCGAGCGCCTGCACCGAATCTCCGAAAAGTTCTTCTTCTGGAAGAGCGTCGAGGGCATCGGCGACACCTTCGACCTGCGCAGCAACATGACCCGGAAGACGCTTTCGGACGTGATGGCGCTGCGCATGGGGCAAAGCTACGGCCGCGTCGTGCGCAAGAACGTCACCGATCCGCGCCTGGCGCAGATGATCGACCACTTCGCGCAGTACGTCGGCTCCGATCCGTTCAAGTCGCCGGCGGTGCTGGCGAGCATCGCCCACATGCAGACCGAAGGCGGGGTCTGGTACCCGCGCGGCGGCACGGCGGCGGTGCCGGCTGCGCTCGCCCGGGTGGCGCGTGAGATGGGCGTCGAGATCCGGACCGACACGCCGGTCGCCGGTATCGATGCGCAGGGCGGGCGGGTCAGCGCGGTCGTCACTGCGGCGGGCGAAAAGGTCGCGGTCAAGGCGGTCGTCTCGAACATGGACGCCGCCCGCACTTACGGCGAGCTGCTGGCACCGGAACACCGCCGACGGCTGGTCAAGTCGCACCCGCTCGAGCCGGCGTGCTCCGGCGTGGTGTTCTACCTGGGCCTCGACCGCGCCTATCCGCACCTCGCGCACCACGATTTCGTGTTCTCGCGGGATGCCCACGAAGAGTTCGACGCCATCTACAAGCGCGGTGAGCCGGCGCCCGACCCGACCTGCTACCTCGCCGCGCCTGCACGCACCGAGCCCGGCGTTGCGCCGCCCGGTGGCGAAGCGCTCTACATCCTCGTGCATGCGCCGTACCTGCGGCCGCACCATGACTGGAAGGCGATGCTGCCGGCGTACCGCAAGGTGATTTTCGACAAGCTGGCGCGCTGTGCCGGCTTGACCGACCTGGAGTCGCGCATCCGCGTCGAGCACCACCTGACGCCGCAGGACATCCACGACCGCTACCGCGTCCTGAACGGCGCCATCTACGGCCTGGCGAGCCACGGCAAATTCACCGGCGCCTTCAAGCCCGGCAACCGGCGCCGCGACCTGCCCGGCCTCTACCTGGCGGGTGGTGCCGCCCACCCCGGGCCGGGCATGCCGATGGTGCTGATGTCCGGCTGGATCGCCGCCGATGCTCTCGACCACGACGAACATGCGGCCGCGGCCGCTTGACGGCAGCGCGGCGCAGGTGACCGAGCCGGAGCGATTGCGCTCGCGAGCCTGGCTGCTCTTCTTCATGCAGATGATGCGGGGGCGTCTGCGCTCGTCGTTCACCGCGGTCCGCCTCGGGCGGCCCGGGGCGCCCGTGGTTTCCGGTTCGTCGCCGTTGATCGTCTATTGCAACCACCCTTCGTGGTGGGACGCGGCGCTCGTTCCGGTGGTGCTGGCGCAGCTGTTCCCGGGCCGCAGGATGTTCGGCCCGATCGATGCCGATGCACTGCGCCGCTACGGCTTCATGCGCCGCCTCGGCCTGTTCGGCATCGAAGCCGAGACCTTCGCCGGTGCGGCGACTTTCCTGCGCGTCGGCCGGCGGGTGTTGCAGCGGCCGGATACGCTTTTCTGCGTCACGCCGCAGGGTGCTTTCGTCGACGCCCGGGTCCGGCCC
Source organism: uncultured Rhizobacter sp. (assembly GCA_964242405.1). GTDB lineage: Bacteria > Pseudomonadota > Gammaproteobacteria > Burkholderiales > Burkholderiaceae_C > LMDS01. The sequence continues at coordinate 3,872 of CAXTDH010000178.1, forward strand.
TTGCGACTGCAGCCGGGGCTCGTCGGGCTGCTGTCCGCGGTACCGCGGGTGACGGTGCTGCCGCTCGCGGTCGAATATCCGTTCTGGGGCGAGCGGGCACCCGAAGCGCTGGTTCGTTTCGGCGAACCGATGGTCATCGACCGATCGCTGACCGATCTGCCCGTCGATGTCGGCCAGGTGCTCGAGGATCGGCTTGCCGTGACGATGGACCGGCTCGCCCAGGATGCCATCAGCCGCGACCCCGGCCGCTTCGAGACGCTGCTGACGGGCAGCAGGGTCGGTGTCGGCGGTGTCTACGATCTCTGGCGCCGCTTCAAGGCCTGGCGCCAAGGTGAGCACTTCGACCCGGCGCACGTGCAACGGACGCGCATGCCGGGAGACAAAGGGAGCGCCGGGTGATGGCCGGGGTGCTCGCCTGGACCGCGACATTTCTGGCGCTGCTGCCGCTGGCGATGGCGATCGCCAATCTGCGTCGCTTCGTCCGGCCGGAACGGCTGCCGCCGCCCGGCACGGCGGTGGCCATCCTGATCCCGGCGCGCAACGAAGCGGCCGGCATCGCCGCAGCTGTGCAGGCGGCGCTCGCCAGTACCGGTGTGGCGGTCGAGGTGGTCGTGCTCGACGACGATTCCGCGGACGGCACAGGCGACATCGTCAGGCGTCTGGCGGCGTCGGATGCGCGGGTGCGGCTGATCGGAGCGCCACCGCTCGGTCGTGGCTGGGCCGGCAAGCAACGTGCGTGTTACCTGTTGGCGCAGGCTGCGCGCCATTCCATCCTGATGTTCATCGACGCCGATGTCCGGCTCGCGCCTCGCGCCGCTGCGCTCGCGGCCGGCCACTTGTCGAGCGACGACGGTCTGGGCATGGTGAGCGGCTTTCCGCGCGAGATCACGATCGGCTTCGCCGAGCGGCTGGTGATTCCGTGGATCCATGTGATGCTGCTCGGCTATCTGCCGATGGCGCGGATGCAGCAGTCGGCATCGCCGGCCTATGGCGCCGCCTGCGGTCAGTGGATCATCGCCCGGGCGGATGCCTACGCCGCCGTGCGCGGCCATGCCGCGGCGGCTTCGTCCCGGCACGACGGCACCAGCCTGCCGCGGACTTTCCGTGCCGGCGGCTGGCGCACCGATGTCTTCGATGGCGGCGAGCTCGCCACCTGCCGCATGTACACCGATCTCCGCTCGGTCTGGCATGGTTTCGCCAAGAGCGCCGGCGAGGGCATGGCGACGCCGGTGGCGCTGCCGGTGTGGACGCTGCTGCTCGGCGGCGGCCACATCCTGCCCTGGCTGCTGCTGCCCTACGGCCTGGCGAGCGGCAGGCACGAGCTGGCCCTGGCCGGTGGGATCGGCGTTGCCGCCAACCTCGTGCTGCAGCTCGTGCTGCGTGCCCGGCTGGCCCAGGCGTGGCTCACGATCCTGCTGCACCCGTTCGGCGCGGCGTTCGTGCTCGTCAATCAGTGGGCCGGGCTGATCGGCCATCTTGGCGGCCGCCCGAGCGAATGGCGTGGCCGCCGCTACCTGCGCGGCGACGACGGTGTCGATCCGGCAGGCCGCCCGCTTGGATAGACTCGGCTCGGTGAACGCCCCGCTGCGCATGCCTTTGTCGGTCCCGGCTGCTGCCGATGCCGGCCTCCTCTCCGCGGGCCCGGACGCTGCCGCCACGGAGATGCGCAGCCTCTTCGATCGGCAACGCAGGGCCTTCGAGGCCGACCGTGTGGCGCCGCTGGCCGACCGGCAGGACCGCCTTGCCCGCCTGCTCGCCGTGACCGACGCCATCGGCCCGGCGATGGCCGAGGCGATCTCCGCCGACTTCGGCCACCGCCCGCGTCAGGTCACGTCCCTCGCCGATGATCTCGTCGCCCGGGCGGCGATCCGCCACGCCCAGCGCCATTTGCGCGGCTGGATGCGCGTCCGCCGGGTGCCGACCGCCTTGCCCTACCTGCCGGGGCGAAGCCGGATCGTGCCCCAGCCGCTGGGCGTCGTCGGCATCGTCAGCCCCTGGAACTACCCCTTCCAGCTGGCGATCTGCCCGGCGGTCGCCGCGATCGCCGCCGGCAACCGGGTGATGATCAAGCCCTCCGAAGCGACGCCACGGTTCTCGGCGCTGCTTCGTACCGAAATCGCCAGGCGCTTCGGCGAGGATGAACTCGCCGTCGTGACGGGCGACGCCGCCATCGGCCGCGCCTTTGTCTCCCTGCCATTCGATCACCTGCTGTTCACCGGCTCGACCGCGGTCGGCCGCCAGGTCGCGCTGGCGGCGGCTGCCAACCTGACGCCGGTCACGCTCGAGCTGGGCGGCAAGTCGCCGGCCATCCTGAACGCCGATTGCGACCTGCCCGACGCCGTGGCGCGGCTGGTCGCTGCCAAGCTCTTCAACGCCGGCCAGACCTGCATCGCGCCCGACTACCTGCTCGTCCACGAGTCGCTGCTCGACCGGCTGGCGGGCGAACTGCGCCGCGCGACCGAGCGGATGTACCCAACATTCGCCGGCAATCCCGACTGCACGACCATCGTCGACAGCCGCCACGCCGCCCGTCTGCAGGCCTTGCTCGACGATGCACGGGCACTCGGGGCGACTGTCTGGCCGCTGCACCGGGAGGCGGATTCGGATCCGGACGGGGGCATCGGCACTGGCGCGACCACGACCACGACCACGGCCACGGCCACGGCCACGAAGCCCGGCATGTCCAGTGTTCAGCGCCCGCCGCATGCGTTTGCGCCATTCGCGGTGTTCGGCGTCGACGCACGGATGCGGATCATGCAGGAGGAGATCTTCGGGCCGCTGCTCCCCGTGCTGCCGTTCCACCATCTCGACGAGGCGATCGCGCATGTCAACGCCGGTGAGCGGCCGCTGTCGCTCTACTGGTTCGGGCGGAGCGCGGCCGATCGCGACGCGGTGCTGCGGCGCACCGTCTCGGG
>CAXTDH010000179.1:0-6781 GCA_964242405.1 uncultured Rhizobacter sp.
CCCGTGGCAGTGGAGGGCTGGGTGCTCGCGGGCCGGTTCGTGCTCGAAACCGGTTGCAGGCCCGGCGGCAGGAGCGAGACATGGGAGATCCGACCGACATGCCAGAGCTGCACGACGATCTTGCCACCCCGGGCATGCACGGCGTCGGTCACCCGCCGCCAGCCGGCGATCTGCGCCTCGCTGTGGATGCCCGGCGTGTCGAGGTAGCCCTGCCCTTCGGCACTGATCTGCGTGCCCTCGGTGACGATCAGGCCGGCGCTTGCCCTCTGGGTGTAGTACTCGGCCATCAGCGAGGTCGGCGTGCAACCCGGGCCGGCCCGGTCACGGGTCAGCGGCGCCATGGCGATTCGGTTCGCGGCGGCGATGTCGCCGATGCGCACGGGGTCGAAGAGGCTGGTGGTCATGGCGGTCGATCCGAAGCGGGAGGCCGGGATCCTAGGGCAGAGACCAACAACACCGCCTCGGCAGCGCCTTTGCAAACCGGCTATATACATGAACCCGATACAGTCGGCGAAATTCCGGACGACCGCCGATGCTCGCCTATCGCCACGCCTTTCATGCCGGCAACCATGCGGACGTGCTCAAGCACACCATCCTGACGTTGGTGCTGCGCTACATGAACCAGAAGCCGAAGCCGTATCGGCTGGTCGACACGCATGCGGGCGCCGGCGGCTATTCGCTCGAAGGCCGGTATGCGCAGAAGAAGGGCGAGTTCGAACAAGGCATCGCCCGGCTCTGGAGCCGTGACGACCTGCCGCCGGCGCTTGCCGACTACCTCGCGCTGGTGCGCAGCTTCAACCCCGGAGGGCGACTCGAGCAATACCCCGGCTCGCCGGCCTTTGCGCGGCTGCTGCTCCGGCCGCAAGACCAGTTGCGCCTCTTCGAGCTGCACCCCACCGACCACCGGATCCTCGCTTCCTACATCGCCGACGCCCGGGGCGCCGAGGTCTACGACACGGACGGCTTCGACGGCCTGAAGGGCCAGGTGCCGCCGACGAGTCGGCGCGCGGTGGTGCTGATGGACCCGAGCTACGAAGGCCACGGCGACTACAGCCGGGTGATCGCCTCGCTGCGCGAAGCGCTCGCCCGTTTTGAAGCCGGCACCTACGTCGTCTGGTACCCGCAGGTCAGCAAGCTCGAGGCGGCCCAGCTGCCTCGGCGCCTCGAGTCGTTGGCGCCCAAGGGCTGGCTGCATGCCCGCCTGTCGGTGCAGCAACCCGACCACCAGGGGTTCGGGCTGGCCGGTAGCGGCGTCTTCATCTTCAACCCGCCGTTCACGTTGCACGACGAACTGCTCACGGTGCTGCCCTACCTGACCGAAACACTCGGCCAGTGGGACGGCGCCAATTACCTGCTCGAGCAACTCGCTGCCTGAACGGAGTTTTTCGGATGGCTTTGCCGCTCAGCCGCGCCGCGATCGCACGCGTCGTTCCCTTTGCCGTCTTCATGGCGCTGCTCGTCCTGCGGGGCGCCCTGCCGTCGGGTGGCGCCTGGGGCCTCGACCCCCGCTGGGTCTACGGCATCTCGCTGCTGGTCGTGGGCGCGACGCTCGCCTGGTTCTGGCGTGACTACGGCGAGCTCGTCCCGCAGACCTGGCCTTCCGCGGGCGAGCTCGGCTTGGCGGTCGCGACCGGGGTGGTGGTGTTCGCGCTCTGGATCAATCTAGACGCGAAGTGGATGCAGATCGGCGAGGCGACGGCCGGGTTCACGCCGACCGACGCCGACGGCAGCATCGTCTGGCCGTTGGTGGTGGTGCGCTGGCTGGGCGCCACGCTGATGGTGCCGGTGATGGAGGAGGTGTTCTGGCGGTCGTTCTTGATGCGCTGGATCGAACGCCCGGGTTTCGAGGCGGTGCTGCCGCAGCGGGTCGGCATCAAGGCGGTGGTGCTGTCGACCTTCATCTTCATGCTCGCCCACACCTTGTGGCTGGCCGCGATCATTGCCGGGCTGGCCTATGCCTGGCTCTACATCCGGACCGGGCGCCTCTGGGTGCCGATCGTCGCCCATGCGGTGACCAATGGCGCGCTCGGCGTCTGGGTGGTGCTGACCGGCCGCTGGGCGTTCTGGTGACGCGGCCCGGCGCTGCGGCGCATCTGTCGCGCCGACTGGCGGGAGCTCGGCGTGAGGCCGCCGGTGCGAGCTAGGCGGCTGTGGCCGGGCTGCGCCCCAGACGCTCGAACTGGGCGATCATCTCGGCGCCGAACAGCAACAGCGTGGCGGCGATCTCCAGGCTGAACAACACGACGATCGCGGTGGTGAAGGAGCCGTAGACGACGTTGACCTGCGACAAGGTGGCGAAGTACCAGACCAGCACGTGCCGGGTCACCTCCCACAACAAGGCCGCCGTCACGCCGCCGATCAGCGCATGGGAGACGCGCAGCCGGCTCGACGGCATGACCAGGTAGACGGAGGTCAGCACGAAGATCTCGCCGGCCAGCCCGAGCAGGTAGAGCAGCGCGCCCGACAAGCCGCCGAGCGACCAGGTGTGGCCGAGCAACTCGACGCTCTCCTTGCCGATCGCCTGCAGGCTGCCGGCCACGAGCGTCACCAGCAGCATGCCGACGCCCAGCGTCAGGATGTAGAGGTAGGGCAGCAACGCCGACACCATGTAGTGGCGTTTGCGCGGCACCAGCCGGTGGGCGAAGATCATCGACATCGCGCTTTCGAGCACGGTGAAGGCGAGCGAGCTGAAGAAGAGCATGGTCACCAGCAGCACCGGCCCGGTCACTTCACGGTGTTCGAGTAAGCTCGCGAGTTCGGCGATCACCGCCTTCGTGTGCCCCGGCAACAGCCATTCGAGATAGCGGCCGAGGGTCTGGAGCAGTTCCGACTGATCGATCAGGTGCGAGAGCGCGATGACGATCAGGATCAGCAACGGCACGATCGACAACAACGCGTAGTAAGCGACCGCACCGGCCAGCAGCAGCCCCTGGTTGGCGCGAAAACTCTTGATGGCGCGCCACATAAAACGAGCCGGATGGCGGATCACCTCGCCGTATTGCGCGCCGATGACATTCAGCAGGCGCTGCTGGCCAGGGCTGGCGGCGGCGGTGGGGGGCATGGTGGCAGCGGCGCCGGCAGTGGCGGTGCTGGCGGTGTCGGGGCGAGTGCCGGTGGTGGCGCCGATGGTGGTGGTCTGCAAGGCGGGGTCGGGCATCGTGCTCATCCCGCCAGATTAAACGCCCCGCGCCCGGTCTGCCCGAAAGCGCTCGGCGAAATGGGCGAATTCACCGTCGTCGAGCGCCTGTCGGATCTCGCGCATCAGGTTGACGTAGTAGTGCAGGTTGTGGACGCTGGCGAGCATGGGCGCCAGCATCTCGCCGCAGCGCTCGAGGTGGTGCAGGTAGGCGCGGGAGAAGCTGGCGCAGGTGGTGCAGCCGCAGGTGGCGTCGAGCGGCGCCTCGTCCGTCTTGTGGCGGGCGTTGCGGATTTTCAGGTCACCGAAGCGGGTGAAGAGGTGGCCGTTGCGGGCGTTGCGGGTCGGCATGACGCAGTCGAACATGTCGACGCCGGCGGCCACGCCCTCGACCAGATCCTCCGGCGTGCCCACACCCATCAGGTAGCGCGGCTTGCCTGCCGGCAGCCGGTGCGGTGTGTGGTCGACTATGGCGCGCATCAGCTCCTTCGGCTCGCCGACGCTGACGCCGCCGACCGCGTAGCCGGGCAGGTCGAGCGCCGCCAGCGCCTCGACCGAGGCCTCGCGCAGCCCCTCGAACATGCCGCCCTGGACGATGCCGAACAGCGCGTTCGGGTTCTCGAGCCGTTCGAATTCGGCTTGGCAGCGGCGCGCCCAGCGCAGGCTGAGCTCCATCGACAGGCGGGCGTCCTGTTCGGTCGTCACAGCGCCGGCGGTCTCGTACGGCGTGCACTCGTCGAACTGCATGACGATGTCGCTGTCGAGCACCCGCTGGACCTGCATGCTGATCTCGGGCGTGAGAAAGAGCTGGTCGCCGTTGACCGGGGAGGCGAACTTCACGCCTTCTTCGCTGATCTTGCGCATCGCGCCGAGCGACCACACCTGGAAGCCGCCGCTGTCGGTGAGGATCGGCCGCTGCCAGGCTTCGAAGCGGTGCAGGCCGCCGAAGCGCTGCAGCACATCGAGGCCCGGCCGCAGCCAGAGATGGAAGGTGTTGCCCAGGATGATTTGCGCGCCCATCGCCTCGAGCGACGACGGCATCACCCCCTTGACGGTGCCATAGGTGCCGACCGGCATGAAGACCGGCGTCTCGACGATGCCGTGGTTGAGCGTCAGCCGGCCGCGACGCGCCTGGCCTTCGGTCTTGAGCAGTTCGAAGGTCAACATGGTGGCCGTGGCTGTGGTTCTGGATGGATCGGGCGTTCCAGCAGCATCGCGTCGCCATAGCTGAAGAAGCGGTAGCGCGACCGGATCGCATGAGCGTAGAGCGCCTGGATGCGCTCGAAGCCGGCAAAGGCGCTGACCAGCATGAGCAGCGTGCTCTTGGGCAAATGGAAGTTGGTGATCAGCAAATCGACGACCCTGAAGTCGAAACCCGGGGTGATGAAGATGTCGGTGTCGCGGCTGCCGGCCTCGAGCCGCCCGCCGATCGCCGCTGATTCGAGCGCCCTGAGCGTGGTCGTACCGACGGCGACGATCCGGCCGCCATTGGCGCGCGTGGCGTCCACAGCAGCGACGGTCGCTTCCGGCACCTCGAACCACTCGCTGTGCATCACATGCTCGGCGATACGTTCGCTGCGCATCGGCTGGAACGTGCCGGCGCCGACGTGCAGGGTGATGTGGCTGCGGGCGACGCCCCGCGCTTCCAGCGCATCGAGCAGCGGCTGGTCGAAGTGCAGCGCGGCGGTCGGCGCGGCGACGGCGCCAGGGCGAGCGGCGAAGATCGTCTGGTAGCGGCGCTCGTCGTCCTCGGTGTCGGCGTGGGCGATGTAAGGCGGCAGCGGCACATGCCCGTACCGGTCGAGCAGCGCTTCCGGCTCCTCGGCGAAGCGGAGGTGAAAAAGCGACCCGTCGGCGCCTGCGCGGCTCAGCACCTCCGCGTCGAAGGCGTCGGCGAAGCGGATGCGGCTTCCCGGCCGCGGCGACTTGCTGGCCCTGACATGCGCCAGCACCTCCCGGTTCGGCAGCAACCGTTCGACCAGCGCCTCGACCGCGCCGCCGCTCTCCTTCACGCCGAGCAGCCGTGCCTTGATGACCCGGGTGTCGTTCAAGATCAGCAGGTCGCCTGGCCGAAGCAGACGGGGCAGCTCGCTGAAGATGCGGTCGACCGGTGCATCGTCGGTGGCGTCGAGCAGGCGCGAGGCGCTTCGGACCTCGGTGGGCGCCTGGGCGATCAGTTCCGGCGGCAGCGCGAAATCGAAATCCCGCAGCGTGAAGTTCTGGAGCGAGCAGGCGGCAGTCTGCATGGTCGAGGGCTGGACCGGCCCGTGCCAACAACAAGGAGGGCAGAATTCTCACATGCCTGCCGCCAGCGCCGTCGCCCCTGCCCCCGTCGCTCCTGCGGCTCCAGAGGCTCCCACCGTCGCCGCAGCGCCGAATCGGCCGACGCAACAAGGGGCAGGGGCGGCCACGGGCAAGTCCGGCCCTCAAAAGGGAGCAGCGGCGGCCGCGGACAAGTCCGGTCCGCAGCGGGCGATGGAAAAGCTCGGCCTCGTCCGCGACATCGACCTGGCGTTGCACTTGCCGATTCGTTACGAGGACGAGACCCGCCTGACGCCGATCGCCGCATTGCGGGACGGTGAGACCGCGCAGGTGGAAGGGGTGGTCACCGTCAGCGAGGTGCAGGTGCGCTCGCGCCGGCAGCTCGTCGTCCACCTCGAGGACGGCAGCAGCCGCGAGCCGCTCCTGCTGCGCTTCCTGCACTTCTATCCGTCGAACCAGAAGTCGCTCGCCGTCGGCCACCAGATCCGGGCGCGGGGCGAGGTCCGCGGCGGCTTCTTCGGGCTCGAAATGGTGCACCCGGTGTTCAAGGTCGTCGAGCCCGGCACGTCGTTGCCGACGTCGCTCACACCTGTCTACGCGACCAGTGCGCAGTTGCCGCAGCTCTACCTGCGCAAGGCGGTCGCAGCCGGCCTGAAACGCGCGGATCTGGCGCCCCTGCTGCCGGACGAACTCGTGCCGCCCGGCCTGCCGAGCCTGCGCGAGGCGCTGACCTTTCTGCACCAGCCGAGCCCGAGCGTCAGCCCGGAGACCCTGGTCGACCGCAGCCACCCCGCCTGGCAGCGGCTGAAGTTCGAAGAACTGGTCGCCCAGCAACTGTCGCAATTGCTGGCCAAACGGGAGCGCGAAAGCCAGTCGGCGCCGCCGTTCGCGGTCGTTGCCGGCGGCTTGCAGGAGCGGCTGCTGGCGGCCCTGCCGTTCAGCCTGACGAACGCCCAGCGGCGGGTCGGTGCCGAGATCGCCGCCGACCTGCAGCGCAACGTGCCGATGCACCGGCTGCTGCAGGGCGACGTCGGCTCCGGCAAGACGGTGGTCGCTGCACTGGCGGCGGCCGTCGCGATCGAGGCCGGCTGGCAGTGTGCGTTGATGGCGCCGACCGAGATCCTCGCCGAGCAGCATCTGCGCAAGCTGGTCGGCTGGCTGGCGCCGCTCGGCGTCACCGTCGCCTGGCTGAGCGGCAGCCGCAAGGGCAAGGCGCGCGAGCAGATGCAGGCACAAGTGGCCTCGGGCGAGGCGGCGCTGGTCGTCGGCACCCATGCCGTGATTCAGGAGCAGGTGCGCTTCGCGCGGCTGGGCCTGGCGATCATCGACGAGCAGCACCGCTTCGACGTGCAGCAGCGGCTCGCGCGTCGCGCCAAACTCGCC
>CAXTDH010000180.1:0-6781 GCA_964242405.1 uncultured Rhizobacter sp.
GCGGGCATAGAGTCGAGGGCTCGAACCGCTCCTTGCAAGGAAACTCACATGCAGATGCGCAAACTGGGCGCCCACGGCCCTTCGGTCTCGGCCATCGGCCTCGGCTGCATGGGGATGAGTGAGTTCTACGGCGCTCGTGACGACGCCGAATCGATCGCCACCCTGCACCGGGCGCTCGAACTCGGCATCAACTTCTTCGACACCGCCGACGCCTACGGCCCGCACACCAACGAGGAGCTGGTCGGCCGGGCCTTGCGCGGGTGCCGCGACGAGGTCGTCATCGCCACCAAGTTCGGCCTGGTGCGAGACCCGGACGACCCGACCCGGCGCGGCGTCAGCGGCACGCCGGACTACGTTCGCGCCTGCTGCGAAGCCAGCCTGACGCGCCTCGGCGTCGAAACGATCGACCTCTACTACCAGCACCGTCTCGATCCCAAGACACCGATCGAGGACACGGTCGGCGCGATGGCCGAGCTGGTGCGTGCCGGCAAGATCCGCTGGATCGGCCTGTCGGAGGTGTCGGCGGCGACGCTCGAGCGCGCCTGCAAGGTCCACCCGGTGACGGCGGTGCAGAGCGAGTACTCGCTCTGGACGCGTGACCCGGAGACGAACGGCGTGCTCGCCGCCTGCCGCCGGTTCGGCGTCGGCTTCGTGCCCTACAGCCCGCTCGGCCGCGGCTTCCTGACCGGCGAGATCCGCACGCCGGACGATTTCGCTGCCGACGACTATCGCCGCGCCAATCCGCGCGTCCACGGCGACAACTGCACGAAGAACCTGGCGCTGGTCGACGAGATCCGGTCGCTCGCCGGGCAGAAGGGCTGCGCGCCTTCGCAACTCGCACTCGCCTGGGTGCTGGCGCAGGGCGACGACCTCGTGCCGATTCCGGGGACGAAGCGGCGCATGTACCTGGAGGAGAACGCCGGCGCGCTGGCGGTGAGCTTCGACGCTGCCGAACTGGCCGCGATCGATGCGGTGTTCCCGCCGGACGCGGTCGCCGGGACGCGTTATGCCGCGGCGATGATGGGGCTGCTGAATGCCTGATCGCGGCTTGCCGGTCGCGATCTCTCAGAACTGCAGGAACGTCACCCCCGCGCCGAAGCTCGTCTGTCGGAAGTTGTAATCGGTGAGCGTTTCGCCATAGCCGCGGAACGCCTGCAGGTACCAGCGCAAGCCATTGGGCTGGTCGCGCGACACCGGATAGCTCCAGTCGAGCTGCACGGCGCCGCGGCTCACGCCCGTCAGCGTGTTGCGCCAGAGCAGCGAGGCCGTCTGCACGCCGGCCGTCCACTGCAGCTGGAACTCGCCCCGCCCGCGGTAATCGACCAGATCGGGGTTGTTGTCGTCGGCATACGACTCCTTCAGCCGCTTGTTGACACGGGCGGTGAGCGACCAGTCGCCGCGCTCGAAGCCGGCGCCCAGGTAGACGCGGTTCCAGCTGCGCGACAGCGGATCCGACTGGCCGTTGGATTGATGCGCCAGCGCGAGCAGGGTGTAGCGCCACTGCCAACCGAGCGGCAGCTCGCGAAAGCCCTTCGCGGTCGGCACCAGGTAGATCATCTCCGGCTCGTAGTCGCTGTTGCGGAACGGCTTCGAATCCTTGCCGTTCCAGATCTGCCAGAAGGTCTGCTGCGTGAAGGCGAGCCAGAGGTCGGCGTTCGGCAGCAGCAGGTCCTGCGCGACCTTGGTGCGCAGCGAGAGCTGGAATTTCGCCTCCTCGCGGCGGTAGTCGGGCAACAGCACCGCCGCCTGGGTCGGCGACTGCGGAGCGGTGTTGATGCGGCTGGTGAGGTGGGCGGGCAAGACGTAGTTCGGGCGGTAGCCGACGAAGTTGAAGATGCCGCGCTTGTCGGCGCCGTCGAGCTCCCAGTACTTGCCGAGAAAGCTCGATGCCGGCGCTGCATCGGTGGCCGCCGGCGCCAGCGGTGCGCCCTTGGCGACCAGCGCGCTCGTCGGCGCCGGCCGCGAGGCTGCTCCGGCCGGTTGCTCGGCTGCTGTCGGCCCCGCAGGGGCGGCAGCGCGGCCGGCGAGCTTGTCGTAGCACTCCAGACGGTCGGCGGCGGTGCCGATCCCGGCGCAGTGGACGAGGCTGGGCGGCACGTCCGCAGCGTGGGCTGCGAAGCAGGCCGTCAGCAGTGCGGTGAGCGGGAACAGGCGCCGGCATCGGCTCGGGGTGACCGACGCCCGGGGCCGCGACCGGATCGTGGCGACCGACGCCGACCGCTTCGACGTGAGCATGATGGGTGAACCTGACAGTGCCAGTCGCGGCGATCGGGCCGTCGGCGGGGTCACCGGGCTTCGGTTCGCGTCGGTTTCGTCGGCAGGACGGCCCGGCGGCCGCCACTGCGGTGTGCCAGCACGGCGGCCGTCAACCCCGGCAACAAGCCGTTCTCGAACGACTGGCCTTGCGCAACCGAGGCCGGAAGTTCGCCGCGGCAGGCGCCGAAGACGCCCTTGGCCACCACGTCGGCCTGGGAGAGCCGGTCGTCGAGTTGCGGGATGACACGGCTTGCGCAGGCCTGGAAGCGATCCCGGGCAGCGCGTTCGGCGGCGCCGTCCGCGGCATCGGCGAGCGTTTGCGGCACGTAGACACAGGCGAGTCCGGCGGCGGCTCGTCCGAGGTCGGCGCCCAGCCCGGCCAGCGCGGCGTCGGCGGCAGCCGGTCCGCAAAAGGCCTGCCGCATTGTCGAGTCGCATTCGGCCGGCAGCGCTTGCCAGGCTGTGGCCAGACGATCGGCTCGCGGGCCATCGAGACGGCAGGCGTCGGTTGCCTGGCGGAGGCGCAGGGCGAGCAGGGCAGGTTGGTCGAGATCAGCCGGAGTGGCCGAATGAACCGGGGCCGAATCGGCCGCATGGCTGCCGTCGACCCGAGTGGCGCAGACGGAGCGGATCAGGCGCGCCGCCCGGTTGCCCGGGACCGGGAACTCCTGGCCAGCGGCGCGTTCGCCATCCGTCAGGCGATTGACCTGCCCCTGCCAGGTGCGAGTGCCAGCGCCGTAGTCGACGCTGGCACCGCTGTCGGCAGCCGACCTGCCTCGGGCGTCCACATCGGTGGCGCTGTCGATCCGGACGGACACCGCCTGGCAGTCGACCGTGCCGCGGTACAGGGTGGCGCGGCCAGGGGTGCCGGTGCTGCCGGTGCTGGCGGTGCTGCCGACACGCCAGGTGAGCGTTGGTCGCTCACCGCCGGTCGTCGACACGGAGTCGCGGTCCCATTGAAGCAGGTCGGACGCCGTTGCCGACGGAACGTCGATCCAGGTCTCGGCGTGCGTCGACATGGCCACCAGCGCGAGCCCGCAGACCGCGACGATCCGGGGGACTGTCTGGGACCGAAGCCGTCGTGCCATAGGGTTGGGCAGCATCACCGCCCCAGCATAGCGCCAGATGCGGTGGCCGAGCCGCAGGTCTGGCCTGCCGCATCGGCTATCTTCCAGCCTTGCGCTCGAATCCGACCATGACCACTGCGCCTTCCTGCCGGCTGGCGTTCGCCCTTTGTGCCAGCCTGCTCGCCCTCTGCCTGCTCGGCGCCTGCACGAGCCTGCCGACGGTCGACAGGGAGGCGATCGAGAGCCGGGCCATCCCGCTCAGCACCGCGACGACGCTCGGCCGGATCGCCAGCTCATCATCGCCGGCGCCCGAGCTCTCCGGCTTCCGGCTGCTGCCGCTCGGCCTCTTTTCGCTCGACACCCGGGTGCAGCTTGCGCGCCGCGCCGAAGTGTCGCTCGACGTCCAGTATTACCAGTTCGCGAACGACGAGACCGGCCGCTGGCTGCTGCGGGCACTGCGCGACGCGGCCGAACGCGGCGTGCGCGTGCGGCTGCTGGTCGACGACCTCTACACCGGCGGCGAGGACGAGCTGTGGCTCGCCTTTGCCGCTCATCCGAACGTGCAGGTCCGGCTGTTCAACCCGTTCTGCTGCGCCCGCGCCAAGCGGCCGACCCTGCGCTACCTCGCCTCGCTGCACGAGCTTTCCCGCGTCAACCACCGGATGCACAACAAGCTCTTCATCGCCGACGGGGCGATGGCCGTGATCGGCGGGCGCAACGTCGCCAACGAGTACTACCTGCGCGGCGCGAGCGGCAACTTCGTCGATGTCGACGCCTTCGTCACCGGCTTCGTCGTGCCGCCGCTGCAGTTCCACTTCGACCGCTACTGGAACAGCGCGGCGGTGTACCCGCTCGAGGCGATCGCCCATACCAGCCTGCCCGCCGACGAACTGCGGAGCCGATTCGAGGATTGGACCGGCCCTGCCAAGACGCCGCCCCCCGAGGCGCTGCCGACCAACGACATCCTCGGCTACGGCCCGATCGCCGACGATCTCGACCTCGGCCGCCTCGGCCTGATCTGGGGCGAGGCCTTCGTCTTCGCCGACCACCCCGACAAGCCCTTCGACGGCAGCGTCGGCGGGGTGGCGCTCGACACCAGCGTCACCTTCAACCTGTTCGAGGTGATCCGTGCGGCGCAGACGGAGGTGGTGGCGTCCTCGCCCTACTTCGTGCCCGGCGACGTCAGCCTGGCGATGCTCGCCGAGCTGCGCCGGCGTGGCGTCAAGGTCGCGGTGATGACCAACTCCCTCGCCTCCACCGACGAGCCGCTCGTGCACATCGGCTACGCCCGCCACCGCGAGGAGTTGCTGCGCATGGGCATCGATCTCTACGAGCTCAGCTCGTCGCGCCTGATGGGCAACAAGCGGCGCTTCCTGTTCGGCGGTTCGCTCGGCCGGCTGCATGCCAAGCTGGTGGTGATCGACCGTTCGGCGCTCTTCATCGGCTCGATGAACCTCGACCCGCGTTCGGCGAGCATCAACACCGAGCTCGGGGCGGTCGTGCGCAGCCCGGCGCTCGCCAAGGAGCTGCTGCGCATCATCGACATCGACCGCTTCCAGAGCGCCTACCGGCTGCGGCTGCGCAAGGATGGCCAGGGCATCGAATGGATAGGCGACGATGGCGACAAGGAGACGGTGCTGACCGAGGAGCCCGATTCGACGCTCGGCCTGCGGATCAAGTCGTGGCTGTTCGCGCCCTTCGTGCCGCAGGAGGAGTTGTAGCGGGCACGTCATTTCGCCCAGGAACAAGGCTGGGACCGTCCGACGGCGATCTCGAGCCGCGTCTTGATTGCTGAACACCACCCATGTCTCGAAAGGAATGCAATGCCGATCGACAACGTACTGGCCAGCGTGGCCGTCAATGACCTCGACAAAGCAGCCGCGTGGTACGCCGAGCTGCTGGGAAGCCCCGGAAACCGGCCGATGCCGGAAGTCGCCGAGTGGACCTTTCCGCGCGGCGGTGGTCTGCAGGTCTACCGGCTGCCGGAAAGGGCTGGCGGGGGGTCGCTGACTTTCGCCGTGAGCGACCTCGAAGAGCAGGTCCGCAAACTGGTGTCGATGAAGGTCGACGTCAGCCAGCGGGTCTCCAACGACCGCGTGAAGACCGTCATGGTGGCGGATCTCGACGGCAACCACCTCGCCTTTGCGGAGGCGATCGATCCGGCGTTGGCGCGTTGACGTGCAGGCGGGGTCGTTCGGCGAGCTTTCACCCCGCTCTCAACGGCACCCGACTCTGGCAAAGCCGTCGGCCGCTGCCGATGGCACGCCGGGCAGCGCCACGCCCAGCAGCTGCGCCAGCACCGCCACGGCGACCCGCTCCGGCTCTTTCCCACCGACCTCCGCGACACCGATCGGGCAGGTCATCCGCGCGATCACGTCCGCATCCAAGCCGCGCGCTTCGAGGCGGTGGACGAAGCGCTGGCGCTTGGTCTTCGAGCCGATCAGGCCGAGATAGCCGAAGTCGCCACGCCGCAGCACGGCCTCGGTGATGCGCATGTCGAGGTCGTGGTCGTGCGTCAGGACGAGGAAGAAGGCGCCCGCCGGAGCCAGCCGGACCTCGCCTTCGACCGCGTCGACGCAGACCTTGCGGATGTGCGCCGGCCAGGCGCTGCCGAGCGTCGTCGTCGCCGGGAATTCGGCTTCTCGTTCGTCGATCCAGTCGACCGACACGTCGAGCGTGGCGAGCAGCGTCGCGATCGCCCGGCCGACGTGGCCGGCGCCGTACAGCTGCAGCTCGAAGAGCGGCGGCGAGGCGGGCCAGCGCGCCAGCGATTCGTCGTCGAGCGCGGCGTAGCTCAGCGTCACCGCGCCACCGCAACATTGCCCGAGCGCCGGCCCGAGCGCCAGGTGCTCACGCTGGGGCGCCGGCTTTTCGCCGCTGCGCAGCAGGTCGCGGGCGCGGTTGATCGCCTGCAATTCGAGGTGGCCGCCGCCGACGGTGCCGACCACTTCGCCCGCCGTGACCACCATCCGGGCGCCGGCCTCGCGCGGTGCCGAACCGAATGCCGCGGCCACCTCGACGACCACTGCGGCGCGGCCGGCGGCCAGCCATGCCTGTGCGGCGGAGCGGACAAGGCGGTTCACGGGTCCCCCGCCTGCCCGGGTGCGTTCACCCGGCCTGCACCGCCGTGATCGCCCGCAGGATCGCCTCGCTGGTCGCCGGGGCGCTGAGCGGTGGGTCGACCCGATGGTCGGCCACGGCCGACACCGCATCCCGAATTGCGAAGAACACCGAGAACGGCAGCAGCAGCGGCGGCTCGCCGACCGCCTTGCTGCGGTGGATGCTGTCCTCGGTGTTCGGGCCGCCCCAGAGCCTGACGTTGAACACCGGCGGGCAGTCGTTGGCGGTCGGGATCTTGTAGGTGCTGGGCGCGTGCGTCGTCAATTTGCCGGTGGTTGGATGCCAGACGAGTTCCTCCATCGTCAGCCAGCCCATGCCCTGGATGAACGCGCCTTCGA
>CAXTDH010000181.1:0-6759 GCA_964242405.1 uncultured Rhizobacter sp.
CTGGCCGACCGAGCCCATGGTGTTGACCACGCCGAGCACCGCGGCGACGATCCCGAACGCCGGCAGGCCGCCCGCGAGCCGGGCGATGGCCGCCACCGCGGCGTGCTCCTCGGCATGGTGGGTGTCGATCTCGCTGTCCATCAGGCTCTCGATCTCGTGCGCGTTCAGGTTGCCCGAGACCATCATGCGCAGGTAGTCGGTGATGAACTCGACCACGTGGTGGTCGTTGCCGACGACCGCGTATTTCTGGAAGATGGCCGAGCTGTGCGGGTCCTCGACATCCTTCTCGATCGACATCAGCCCTTCCTTGCGGGCTTTCTGCAGGATGTCGTACATCAGCGCCATCAGCTCCATGTAGCGGGCCTTGCTGTACTTGCCGCCCTTGAAGCACTTGCCGAGGCCGGCCAGCGTCGCCTTGATGACCTTCATCTGGTTGTTGGCCAGGAAGGCGCCGAACGCGGCACCGAAGATGGTGATCATCTCGAACGGCAAGGCATGCAGCACGACGCTGATGTTGCCGCCGTGGAAGATGTAGACGCCGAAGATGCAGACCATCGCCAAGGCCCAGCCGACGAGAACGAACATGGTGTGAGGATCCGTGTGATGAGCGCAAGAACGGCGCTGCTGCCATGGGCCGTTATCGACCTGCGAGGGCGCCGCTTGAGGTGCGGATGCAGGCCCTCAGAATGTGCGCCGGGCCGATACCCGCCCCCGACCCCTCCCGCCGATGCCCAAAAAACGCCCTCCGCCACCCTCGCCGACCGGCGCGCCCCCGCCCGACGCTCTGCAACCCGATGCTCTGCAGCCCGGCACCGCGACGGGCACTCCTGCGACCGGCACTCCCCCGGCCGACGCTTCGCAGCCCGGCGCCTCCGAACCCCGCACCACCCCGCTCAGCCCGGAACGAACGCAGATGGCCGACATCGCGCGGCTCGCGGGCGTCTCGGTCGCGACCGTCTCCCGGGCGCTCGGCGGCAGCCCGCTCATCAGCGCCGCGACCCGGGAACGGATCGAGGCACTCGCCCGGTCGCTCGACTATTCGGTCAACATCGGCGCCCGCAACCTGCGGCGCGGCCAAAACCGCACGGTCGCGGTCGTGATCCCATACGACCGGGTGTCGCGCCAGCACATCTCAGACCCCTTCTTCCTGTCGATGGTCGGCAGCCTGGCCGATGCGCTCGTCGAACGCGGCTGCGACATGCTGCTGTCGCGGGTCGACGCCGACAACCTCGACTCGGTCGGCGACGTGGTCAAGACCGGGGTCGCGATCGGCGTGATCCTGATCGGCCAGTGGCGCCACCACGACCAACTCAACGAGCTGGCGGCACGGCGCCTGCCGATCGTCGTCTGGGGCGCGCAGCTGCCGCAGCAGCGCTATTGCACGGTCGGCGGCGACAACGTCGCCGGTGGCGCCCTCGCGACACGCCACCTGCTGGAGAGCGGCCGGCGCCGCATCGTCTTCGTCGGCGACCCGTCGTTGCCGGAAGTGGCGCAGCGGCTGCAGGGCCATGCGGAGTCGCTGGCCGCCGCCGGCATCGCCCGAGACCCTGCCCTGCATGCGGATGTGCCCTTCGACGCCAACCAGGCACGCGCCGCCGTGATGCGGCTCTGTGAACAGGGAGTCGATTTCGACGCCGTGTTTGCCTGCAGCGACGTGCTCGCATCGGCGGCGATGCAGGCCCTGCACCTCTCGGGGCGGCAGGTGCCGGCGGACGTCGCGGTCGTCGGCTATGACGACATCGAATGGGCGAGCCACTCGAGCCCGCCGCTCACCACGCTGCGCCAGCCGATCGCCCGGGCAGGCGCTGAACTGGTCGACGTGCTGCTCCGCACCATCGATGGCGAGATCGTGCCGCCCCGCACCCTGGAGGTCGAGCTGATCGTTCGCGCAAGCACACGCCCGGCCCGGAAACCCAGCGGTACAAACACCTAGTGCAATCGATTGCACCCGGGCTCGCCAGCCCGTAGAGTCGGCGCCGACGCTGCGGCATCGCCGTTGCCGTCCGGCGACTGTTGACGGCCTGCGAACCCCGCTTCGCTGCGCGCCACGGTCGCTGTTCGAACAACAGACCGGAGACAGCCCCATGAACCGCACCCCGCTTTCGATTCCGGCGCCGAGCCGCCTCGCGCTCGCCGTCGCCACCGCCCTCGCGAGCCTCGGCGTCCAGGCGCAGACGACCGCCGCCGGCGCCGCTGCCGCGGCTTCGAGCAGTGCCGATGCGAGCGCCCCTGCGAACGATTCCCTGAAGCTCGACAGCGTCGTCGTCACCGGCACCTCGACCCGGCTGTCGAAGATGAAGCAGAGCGTCTCGGTGAGCACGCTGGGCGCCGAGCAGATCGAGCGCAGCGGCGCCACCAGCGCCGCCGAGCTGCTGCGCTCGGTGCCGGGCGTGCGGTCGGAATCGTCGGGCGGCGAGGGCAACGCCAACATCACCGTGCGCGGCGTGCCGATTTCGGCCGGCGGCGCCCGCTACGTGCAACTCCAGGAAGACGGCCTGCCGGTGCTGCTGTTCGGCGACATCGCCTTCGGCACCGCCGACCAGTTCGTCCGCGCCGATTTCAACGTCGACCGGCTGGAGGTGATCCGCGGCGGCTCGGCGTCGACGCTCGCCACCAATTCGCCCGGCGGCATCATCAACTTCCTGAGCAAGACCGGCGAGGAAGCCGGCGGCGCCGCGGCGCTGACCTACGGCTGGCACCCGCGCGAATACCGGGCCGATGCCGACTACGGCGGCTCGCTCGGGCCCAACACCACCTTTCACATCGGCGGCTTCGAGCGCATCGGCCAGGGCGGCCGGCCGACCGATTTCAACGCGGCCAAGGGCGGGCAGATCTGCGCCAACGTCACCCAGCAGCTCGATTTCGGCTACGTGCGCCTGAACATCAAGGCCCTCGACGACAAGACGCCGACCTTCCTGCCGGTGCCGGTGACCGTGACGAACGGCCACATCAACCAGATCGCCGGCATCGACCCGCGCACCGCGTTCTTCATCCCGCCCGGCCTGCGCGCGGACACCGGCCTCGACCGCAACGGCGGCAGCACGACCAACGACCCGCACGACGGCCTGCACGTCAAGAGCACGGCCATCGGCGCCGAAGGCTCGTTCCGGCTCGGCGATGGCTGGACGATCGAGGACCGGCTGCGCAAATCCTGGAACTCCGGCCGCTTCATCGGCCTCTTCCCGTCCGACAACGGCGTCAACGGCACCTCGCCGACCTTCAACGGCGTGCTCTTCAACAGCTCGCTCGACAACTTCGACAACCTCTTCAACGAGCTGAAGGTGAGCAAGGGCTTCAACGTCGCGGGCAACCGGCTCAACTTCACCGGTGGCCTGTTCAGCGGCATGCAGAACGTCGCCCAGACCTGGTACTGGAACACCTACCGCTTCCGGCTCCAGGGCCGCGACGCGCCGACGGTCGACGCCAGCAACCAGCCGAGCAACGCGCCGGTGCAAAACGGCTTTCAGACCTTCGGCGGCTGCTGCGTGCGCACCTGGGATGTGCAGTACAAGCAGCTCGCGCCGTTCGCGGCCGTCACCTACGAATTCGCCGGCCTGAACCTCGACGCCAGCCTGCGCCACGACCGGCAGACGGCCAACGGCAGGGCGGTCTCCGGCAACCCGGTCACCGGCAACTTCACCGGCGGCGCGACCGAGCAGGTCGACTACACCGTCTCGCACAACTCCTACTCGGTCGGCGCCAACTACGCGCTGAACCGCGACCTGGCGGTCTTCGCCCGGACGAGCGAGGGCGTGTCGTTCAGCGCCGACCGGCTGCTCTACGGCAACCCGCTCGACGGCTCGGCGCCGATCTCGCTCAACAAGGTGACGCAGACCGAGGGCGGCGCGAAATGGCGCAGCGGGCCGCTCAGCGTGTTCGCGACCGTCTTCCACGCCCGCACCAAGGAGAGCAACTACGAGGTGACGACCCAGCAGTTCACCGCCAACGAGTACAGCGCCAACGGCCTGGAACTCGAGGCGGCCTGGAGCTACGAGGGCTTTCACGTCGGCGGTGGCGGCACCTACACCCACGCGAAGATCGCGTCCTCGAACGATGCGACGACCGTCGGCAAGCGGCCGCGCCGGCAGGCCACGTTCGTGTGGCAGGCGACACCCGGCTACACGATGGGCGCCTTCGACCTCGGCGCCTCGGTGATCGGCACGACCAAGTCGTACGGCGATGACCAGAACACCATCACCATGCCCGGCTACACCGTCGTCAACCCGTACGTCAGCTACCGGATCGATGCCCGCGCCTCGGTCACCATCGCCGCCAACAACGTCTTCAACAAGCTCGGCTACACCGAGATCGAGGGCGACGGGCATGCGGCCCGGGCAGTCAATGGCCGGACCTTCCGGGCGACGCTCAAATACCTGTTCTGAGGACGATCGATGAACCTGCCGGCCAAGCCGCACCTGACGATCTGGCAGATCGTCAACATGAATGTCGGCTTCTTCGGCATCCAGTTCAGCTTCGGGCTGCAGCAGGCCAACATGAGCCCGATCTACAAGTACCTGGGCGCCGACGAGGCGAGCCTGCCCCTGCTCTGGCTGGCCGGGCCGCTCACCGGCCTGCTGGTGCAGCCGGTGATCGGCGCGATGAGCGACCGTACCGTGAGCCGCTGGGGCCGGCGCACGCCCTACTTCCTGATCGGCGCCCTGCTCTGCAGCCTCGGCCTGATCGCCATGCCGTTCTCGCCGACGCTCTGGTTCGCGGCGAGCGTGCTCTGGCTGCTCGACGCGGCCAACAACATCACGATGGAGCCGTACCGCGCCTATGTGAGCGACCGGCTCGACCGCTCCCAGCATGCGCTCGGCTTTCTGACGCAGAGCGCCTTCACCGGCCTGGCGCAGACGCTCGCCTACCTCGCGCCGACGCTGCTGGTGCTGCTCGGCATGAATGCCGACACGGTCGGCACGAGCAACATCCCGCAGATCACGCTGGTCGCGTTCGCGATCGGCGCGCTGTTTTCCTTCTTCACCGTCTGGTGGTCGGTGCGCCGGGTGCCGGAGCTGCCGCTCAGCGCCGCCGAGCGCGCGGCGATGACGGCCCGGCCGACGGGCGTCGCCGCGACGCTCGCCGACATCGTGCTCGCGATGCGCGACATGCCGCCGACGATGCGCCGCCTCTGGTGGATGAAGCTCTTCCAGTGGTACGGGATGATGTGCTACTGGATCTACATCGTGCCGGCGCTGGCGCACACGCTCTACGCGACCGGTGAGGCGAGCACCGTCGCCACCGCGGCCAAGGGTTTTCGCGACGCGAGCCTGCTCAACGGCCAGCTCGGCGGCTTCTACAACGCCGTCGCCTTCGTCGCCGCGTTCGCGATGATGCCGTTCACCCGGCGCTTCGGCGCCAAGCGGGTCCATGCCGTCTGCCTGGCGCTCGCCGCCGCCGGCATGTGGGCGATTCCGGCCATCCACGACCGCTGGTTGCTGTTCGTTCCGATGATCGGCATCGGCATGGCCTGGGCGAGCATCATGGGCAACCCCTACATCCTGCTCGCCGGCAGCATTCCGCCGGAGCGCGCGGGCGTCTACATGGGCATCTTCAACATGTTCATCGTCCTGCCGATGCTGATCCAGATGCTCACGCTGCCGCTCTACTACCACTCGCTGCTCGGCGGCCAGCCGGAGAACGTGATTCGCCTTGCCGGGGCGCTGCTCGGCTGCGCGGCGATCGCGGTGCTGTTCGTGAAGGTGGGCGCCCAGGCGCCGGCCGGCCGTGGCACGGTCACGGCCACGCCGACCTGAGGCGGCGGGCCCGATGAAGAACGCCGTCCAGCTCATCGCCTACGTCGACCGCCTCGGCGGCGGCACCATCGCCCAGTTGCACGACCTGCTGCGCGGGCCGCTCGACGGGGTGTTCGGCGCCGTCCACCTGCTGCCGTTCTACGATCCGATCGACGGCGCCGATGCCGGCTTCGATCCGGTCGACCACCTGCGCGTCGACCCCCGCCTCGGCACCTGGGACGACATCGCCGCCCTCGCCCACGACGTCGACGTGATGGCCGACGTGATCGTCAACCACGTCTCGAGCGATTCACCGCAGTTCCGCGACTACCTCGCCCGCGGCGACGCCTCGCCTTTCGCTGGCCTCTTCCTGACCCGCGAAAAGGTCTTCCCCACCGGCATGAGCGAGGCCGACGCCGCCGCCATCTACCGCCCCCGCCCCGGCGCGCCGTTCACCCCGGTCACCTTCGCGGGCGGCGAGGCCCGCACCCTCTGGACGACCTTCACCCCGCAGCAGATCGACATCGATGTCGAGCACCCGCAGGGCCGCGCCTATCTGGAGGCGATCCTGCGGACGCTGGCCACGAACGGCGTGACGATGATCCGGCTCGACGCGGTCGGCTACGCGATCAAGCGCGCCGGCAGCCGCTGCTTCATGCTGCCCGAGACCTTTGCCTTCATCGACGGCTTCGCCGCGCTCGCCCGGTCGCTCGGCCTGGAGGTGCTGGTGGAGGTGCATTCCTACTACCGGCAGCAGATCGAGATCGCCAAACGGGTCGACAGGGTGTATGACTTCGCCCTGCCGCCGCTCTTGCTGCATGCCGTCTTTTTCGGCACTGCCCGGCATCTGAAGGAGTGGATCGCCATCCGGCCGGTCAACGCCCTGACGGTGCTCGACACCCACGACGGCATCGGCATCATCGACATCGGCGCCGATGCGAGCGACCGGCTGGCGAGGCCCGGGCTGGTGCCGGCCGACGAGCTCGACCGGCTGGTCGAGATGATCCACGAGCGCAGCGGCGGGCAG
>CAXTDH010000182.1:0-6736 GCA_964242405.1 uncultured Rhizobacter sp.
AGTTCGTACCGCCCGACGCGGCATTGCTCGCCAGCCCGACGCCGGTGTCGCGCACGGACAAGACCAGCGTCGCGCCCTCGCGTGCCGCGCCTTGTCGTGCCGCGCCCTCGCGCGCCGCGCCGATCGCGATCCGCCCGCCACCGAGCGCCGGCTCCAGACCATGCTGGATGCAGTTCTCGACCAGCGGCTGCAGCAACAGCGCGGGCACGGGCGTGTCGGCCAGGCCGGCCGGCAGGTCGAACGACGTCTGCAGCCGATCGCCCATCCGGATCTGCATGAGCGAGAGGTAATCGCCGAGCCGCTCGAACTCTGCCGACAGCGGGTGCCGCGACACGCGCGAGCCGCCGAGCGTGGCGCGCAGGAAGGCGATGAGGCTGTCGAGCATCGCCTGGGCACGGGGTGGGTCGATGCCGATCAGCACCCGGAGGTTCGCCAGTGTGTTGAAGAGCATGTGCGGCTCGAGCTGCGATTCGAGCAGCTTCAACTGGTGCTCGGCGGCCTGGCGCTGCGCCTCGAGCACGGCAGCCTCCTTCGCGGCGATCGCCTCCCGGGAATAGAACAGGTAGGTGATGGTGATGGCCGGGACGAGCGATCCGGCCAGGAGGCCGATCGTCTGCAGCCAGTTCCCGCGAAAGTAGCCGTGCGGCGATGTCTGGCCCAACAGCCACGAAGCGAGCTCGCTGCCGGCGCTGAAGCCGAAGACGGTGCCGACGACGATGAGCACCGACATGAGCGGCCAGCCCGGCCAGTTGCCCGCTGCCTCGGCATCGCTGAGCGGGAAACGGCTGCGTACCCACTTCGTCAGCGGCGCACGGCCGAGATCGATCACCATCCAACACAGCATGGCGATGCACAGCGAGTGGACCAGCGTCGACCACAGCGGCATGCCCATCGATGTCGACAGGAACAGCGCGATGAAGGCGCCGAAGAGCGCGCTGCGTAGTCCGCGGACGAGCAGCCGGGCGCGACGCGTCGCAACGATCGTCTTGCTCGGATTGTCGAAGCTGCCGGACATGAGGTGATTCTCGCGGCAAATTTTCCGTTCGGCTTCAAGCCGCCTCGAGCCGCTCCGCCCGTCGACGCGAGCGCAGCGCCAGGGCTCGCAGCGGCAGGGCCCGGCCGAGGAACAGGCCGCTGAAGGCGCCATAGGCGAGGCAGCAAGCGCCGGCGAACAGGCTGTCGCTCGCCAGCTGCGGGTGCAGGGCCAGGTTGACGCCGGCAGCGTACTTCAGGGTGAACAGGCCGGTGAACAAGCAAAGCGGCAGCCAGCTGCCCGGCAGGTGGAGCCGGCCGGTCGTGCTCGACCAGGAGGCGCCCCGGACCTGAACCAGTCGCGGCGCGAGCACCAGCGCCCCGGCGATGCCGACCGCCCAGGCGAGCAGCGCGATGGGCAAATGCCGGAACGCGCCGAGCACGCCGGTGAGCGACAAGGCGACCATCACCAGCGGCAGCACCGTGACGCGGGCGAGGCTGACCTCGCGATCACGCGTCTGCGCAAGGCCGAGGCCGACGAGCGCCATGAGCAACAGCCAGACCCAGAGGGGGGTGTGCATGAGAATGAGGATGAACATGTTGCGGCTCCTGGTGGGGGTGGTGACGGGGGTGGTGATGGCGCGGTCGCGCTGGGGATGGAGCGGACTTTGCCGGCCGCCGCGCCGCGCCGCAGCGGTCATGCGACGAAGCGCAGCCGCAGGTCGCGAAGCGCTGCCAAGCCGCCGCCGACGGCCTGCGGCAGAATCAGCGACGCCGATGAACGGACATCGAGCGGCCCAATCCAGACGGACATCCCGATGAACCAAGACACCTCCGCCGCCAGCCGCGGCAGCGACACGCCTGCCGGCGCCGACATCGAGGCGGCGGCCATCGACGATGAAGATGGGCTGGAAGTCATCGCGGCACCCCAGGCGACGCTGGCCGACCCGCTGCCGATCGAGCCCGCCGCACAGCCGGCGTTTGCCGGCGCCGCCTACGCCAGCCTGAAGGGCCAGGCGGTGATCGTCACCGGCGGGGCCAGCGGCATCGGTGCCGACATCGTCCGCGCCTTCGCCGCCCAGGGTTGCTCGGTCGGCTTCCTGGACCGCGACGAGGCGGCCGGCCAGGCGCTCGCCGCGGGCTTGTCGAACGCCCACTTCCAGCTCTGCGACCTGGCCGACGTGCTGGCGCTGCAGGCCGCGATGGCGACGCTCGTCGCCCGGCTCGGCGCGGTCGACGTGCTGGTCAACAACGTTGCCAACGACGACCGGCACCGGGTCGAGGACGTCACCCCCGACTACTTCGACGACCGGATCGCCGTCAACCTGCGGCCGCACTTCTTCGCCAGCCAGGCCGTGATCGGGCCGATGCGCGAACGCGGTGGTGGCGCCATCGTCAACCTGGGTTCGACCAGCTGGAAGATCAAGGAGACCAACCTGCTCGTCTACACCACCTGCAAGTCGGCGATGAGCGGCTTCACCCGCAGCCTGGCCCGCGAACTCGGCCCGGACAACATCCGCGTCAACTGCGTGCTGCCGGGCTGGGTGATGACGGAGCGGCAGCTCGCGCTCTGGGTGGACGAAGCGGGCGAGCGGGAAATGGACCGCAGCCAGTGCCTGCGCGGGCGGATCGTCGGCGCGGATATCGCGATCATGGTCGTGTTTCTCGCCGCCGATACGTCGCGGATGATCACCGCGCAGGAATTCATCGTCGACGCGGGCTGGTGCTGATGCAGTCCGAACTGGTCTGGGCAAGCGCCTGCCGGCTGGGCGAATCGCCGGTCTGGAACGCGGACGATTCGTCGCTCTATTTCGTCGACATCAAGGGCCGCGAGGTGCTGGCCTGCGCGGCCGACGGCAGCCGGCAACGCCGCTGGTCGGTGCCGCAAAAGATCGGCTGGCTGGCACCGCGTGCGGCCGGCGGCGGCGCCACCGCCTGGCTCGCCGGCTTTCAGCAAGGCGTGGTCGAGCTGGCGCTCGAGCCGGAAGTGCGGCATGAATTGCGCCACCCGCTGCACGACGTCGAATCGCCGCTGCGCCTGAACGACGGCAAGGTCGACGCTGCCGGGCGCCTCTGGTTCGGCACGCTGAACGACCGCGACGAAGAAAGCCCGGAGGGCCAGCTCTACCGTCTGACCACCGATGACACCGCGCCGCAGGTGGTCGACGCCGGTTACCGGGTCACGAACGGCCCCGCCTTCAGCCCGGACGGCCGCGTTCTCTACCATGCCGACAGTGCCGCGCGGACGATCTTCGCCTTCGATCTGTCGCCCGACGGCCGGCTGTCCGGCAAGCGGGTGCTGGTCGAACTGAACCGCTACGAGGGCTATCCGGACGGCATGACGACCGATGCGGAAGGCCACCTCTGGGTGGCCCATTTCGGCGGCTACCGCGTCACCCAGCGTGACCCGCGCACGGGCAGGGTGTTGCGCACGGTGGTCGTGCCGGGGCCCAACGCCACCAGCGTCGCCTTCGGCGGGCCGGGCCTGAACGATCTGTTCATCACCACGGCCCGGGGCGGGATGGCCGATGGGGCGCTGGCGCAGTCGCCGCTTTCCGGCGGCTTGTTCGTCGCTCGTGGCGTCGGTCCGGGTCGGTTGCCGGGCGTGTATGGTGGTTGAGGGCGTCGATCGATTGGACCGTCCTGCGGCGTGTAGGCGGGCCGAGTCGGCCCGGGCCGCACATGGGCCGCTCACGGACGGGTGGCCTTGGCGTCGGTCGGCCGCGGCCTTGCTTTTCGCGGCGTCGGTGCTTTCGGCGTGTGGCTCGGTCCCGTTCTCGCAGCAACGGACGGTAGCGCCGGCGCCCCGGTCGACGCCGTCCACGGACGTGGTCACGGCGCCGCCACCGGTTGCGCCGCCTTCGGCGCTGCCGCCGCCGACATCGCCATCGCCATCGCCATCGCCATCGCCATCGCCATCGCCGAGCATGCCACCGGCGGAACCCGTGTCGCCGGAATCACCCGCAACTGCGTCCTCGCCGGCCGGCACACCCGAACCATCGCCCCCGGCGCTCGAATCGCCGCCGGTCGAGAGCCCTGCCGTCGCGGCGCGCTTTCCCGATCCCACGACCACCTTCGCCACCCCGGCCTTCGAGCCCGACCACAGCGGCTTCACCAGCAACGCCGAGCTGACGTCGTTGCTGCAGCGGGTTGCATCGGCGAACACCGACGCTGTGCAGCTGATCCAGGCCGGCAGCTCCCAGACCGGCGTGCCGATCCGGGCGCTCGTCTTCTCCCGCGACCTGACGTCGATCAACGGTTCCTCGAGCGGCTCGAGCCGACCGACCGTGCTGCTGATCGGCCAGCAGCACGGCGACGAACCGGCAGGTGCCGAGGCCTTGCTCGTGATCGCCCAGCGCCTGGCGGGCGGCGGGCCGCTCGCGCCGCTGCTCGACAAAATCAACGTCGTCATCCTGCCGCGCGCCAACCCCGACGGTGCGGCACTCAACCGGCGCCTCTCGGCCAGCGGCATCGACATCAACCGCGACCACCTGCTGCTGCGCACCCCCGAGGCGCAGGCCCAGGCGCAGCTCGTCCGCGACTATCGGCCGGCGGTGGTCGTCGACTCGCACGAGTTCCTGGCGATCGGCCGCTACCAGCAGAAGTTCGGCGCGGTCCAGCGCTTCGATGCCCTGATCCAATACGCAATGGTCGCCAACATGCCGGCGTTCATCACCCGCGCCGCGGAGGAATGGTTCCGCCAACCGCTCGTCAAGCGCCTGCGGGAGGCCGGGCTGACGAGCGAGTGGTACTACACCACCTCCAGCGATCCGGCCGACCGCAAGCTGGCGATGGGCGGGGCCCAGCCCGACAACGGCCGCAACGTCGACGGCCTGCGCCATGCGGTCAGCTTCCTGATCGAGACGCGCGGGTCGGACCTCGGCCGGGCGCACCTGAAGCGCCGGGTGCTCACCCATGTCAGCGCCGTCGGCAGCGTGCTGGCGAGCACCGCGGCGCGCGCCGGTGACCTGATGAAACTGCGTCAGTTCGTCGACGCCGAGGTCACGGCCAAGGCCTGCCAGGGCGATGTCGTCGTCGAGGCCGGGCCGACCGCCAGCGAGTACACCGTGACCCTGCTCGACCCGGTCACCGGCGCCGACAAGCCGATGACGCTCGCCTGGGATTCGGCGCTGCAGCTGGAGCCGTCGAAGATCCGCGGCCGGCCCTGCGGCTACTGGCTTTCTGCCGAACAGACCGATGCCGTGCTGCGCCTGCGCGGCCTGGGCGTGCAGGTCGGCCGGCTGGAGGAGGCCGGTGCGCTGCGCGGCGAAACCTGGCGGGAGACAGGCCGGGAAGTGGCCAGAGAAGTGGCCAGAGAGGCCGCCCGGGAAGCGCCCCGTGACACCGCCAGCCGCGTCGACGCGCGGGGCACCGTCACCGATCTGGCCGGCCCTGTGTCGATCAAGGTGAGTCTGGTGCCGTCGCTGGTCGACGCGCCGGCCGGCAGCTACTATGTATCGCTCGAGCAGCCCTACGCCCACCTCGTGGTGGCGGCGCTCGAGCCCGACACCCGAAGCAGCTACTTCGCGAGCCGGGTGGTGCCGACCGTGGCCGGTGCCGCGCGTGTGATGCTGCGGCCGGACATCCGGATTTCGCCGGTGCCTTGATCCCGGGCGAGCGGGACCGGCGATTCACCTGTTGTTGTAGGAACTCGCCGGCCGTTCCGTTGTCTGTCCGCCTTGACCCGCATCGAAACAGGAGCCGCTCCCATGCCCATCGTCGTCGCACCGCTGAAGGCGCCTTCCGAACCGCTCGCGCCGCGCGGCAGCCGTGCCGAAGCGCGCCGCATCTACCGGCACCGGCTGCCCGTGCGGCTGATGCACTGGATCAACGTCGTCTGCATGACCGTGCTGCTGATGAGTGGCCTCACCATCTTCAATGCGCATCCGGCGCTCTATTGGGGCCGCGACTCGACCTTCGATCGCCCGTGGGTCAGCATCGGTGCGGTCGACGAGGGCGGCCGACGGGTCGGCGTGACGACGATCTCGGGCCACGCCTTCGCGACAGACGGCGTGCTCGGCACCTCGAAGGAAAGCGCTGCTGGGCCGGTCAGCGAGCGCGCCTTTCCCGCCTGGGTGACGCTGCCCAGCCGACAGTCGCTGGCGATGGGCCGCCGTTGGCACTTCTTCTTCGCCTGGCTGTTCGTCGCCAACGGCATCTGCTATTGGCTCTACGCCGCGTTCAGCGGCCATCTGCGCCGCAACCTGTTGCCGACGCGGGACGAGCTCCGGCACATCGGCCGCTCCATCGGCGACCACATCCGCTTCCGCCACCCGACCGGCGAGGCCGCGAAGCGCTACAACGTGCTGCAGAACCTGGCCTATCTGACGGTGATCTTCGTCTTGCTGCCGCTGGTGATCCTGGCCGGGATGGCGATGTCGCCGCGGCTCGATGCGGTGTTCAACGGCTGGGTCGAGATCTTCGGTGGCCGGCAATCGGCGCGCACCATCCACTTCCTGGCGGCCGCGGGCCTGCTGCTGTTCGTGTTCGTGCACGTCGCCGAGGTGCTGATCGGCGGGGTCTGGAATCAGATGCGGTCGATGATCACCGGCTGGTACCAGCTGCCGGCGGACAAGAAGGCGGTGAAGTGATGAGCGACGTGAACAAGACGACGGGTGTGACCTCGGATAGGACGACTGACGCGATCCCGGGTGTTTCGGCGGGGCGCAAGCCGGGTGTCTCCACGCGCCGCAAGATCACGAGCGGCCATCCGGTGCCGTTGCCCGATCGCCGCAATGCGCTGCGGGCGGCTCTCGGTGCCGTC
>CAXTDH010000183.1:0-6734 GCA_964242405.1 uncultured Rhizobacter sp.
GGCGCGCGCTCACCGGCACCGTGATGATCGAAGCGGCCTGGGGCATGACCGAGACCCATACCTGCGACACCTTCACCACCGGCTTGCAGAAGGACG
This sequence comes from uncultured Rhizobacter sp., assembly GCA_964242405.1. Lineage (GTDB taxonomy): Bacteria > Pseudomonadota > Gammaproteobacteria > Burkholderiales > Burkholderiaceae_C > LMDS01. Next base: position 97 of record CAXTDH010000183.1, read on the forward strand.
ACTTCGACCTCAAGGGCCAGCCGGTCTTCGTCGGCCTGCCGGTGCCGGGCACCGTCATCAAGATCTGCGACTTCGACACCGGCGAGATGCTGCCGATCGGCAGCGAGGGCGAGATCGTGGTCAAGAGCGCGTCGCTGCTGAAGGCCTACTGGAACAAGCCGGAGGCGACCGCCGAGTCGCTCGACGACGGCTGGCTGCGCACCGGCGACATCGGCGTGCACGACGAGTTCGGCATGCTGCACTTCCTCGGCCGGCGCAAGGAGATGCTGAAGGTCAAGGGGATGAGCGTCTTCCCGGCCGAGGTCGAGGCGCTGCTCGGCCAGCACCCGGACGTGATCGGCTCCGGCGTGATCGGCGTGGCCGATGCGGAGAAAGGCGAGGTGCCGGTCGCCTTCGTCCGCATCCGGGAAGGCTCCAGCCTGACCGAATCGGCGCTCGCCACCTGGTGCCTGGCCAATATGGCGAGCTACAAGGTGCCGAGGATCCGCATCGTCGACGCCCTGCCGATGACGGCGACCGGCAAGGTCAAGAAGCACGAGTTGGCAGCGCTGCTGGGGTGACGGCCGGCGAGGTCGTCCGCCCACGGCCGCCCACGGCCGGGCACGGCTCGCGCAGCCTCGTGTCAGCCGATCAAAGCTGCACCGATCTTCCTACGAAGACGATCGGGCCGGTCGGACGGCCGATCGGCGAGCCGGTGGCGGGCTCGAGCGTCAATTCGAACAACTGGCGCGGGCCGAGGCTCGGCAGCGCCGAGGCCGGAAGCTCGACGCCCTGGCCGACGCGCACCAACCCGAGCGACGTCGGCGCCGACGCACCGACGGCCTTGGTCCAGAACTGCAGCGACTTGCCGGCCGGTACCGGTGCGCCGGTTGCCACCGGCAGCAGGCGCAGCGCACCGCCGGACGTCGCCTCGACGACCCAGCCATCGGCCTGGTCCACGGGAGACTGCAGGACCGCCACGTAGCGCACCTGCGGTGGCGCCCGCAGCTGCAGCACCAGCGCCGTCGCCAGGACGAGCGAAGCCGCCAACCCGGCCGCGCTGCCCAGCTGCCAGCGGCGAAGCTGCCGCCACTGCGGATCGTTGGCGGCGGAAGAGCCGGCGCCTGCACCGGCCGTGTCGCGGGAGGTCGCCGTCCCCGCCACGAGCCGGGCGTCGATCGCTGCCCACGCGCCGCTCGCCGGCTCGACCGGCGCGACGCCCGCCGCGAGCCCGAGCAGACGGTCCTGCCACGCGTAGACCGCCGAACGCAGGGCGGGATCGACGCCGAGTGCCCGCTCGACCTCGACGCGCTCGGCCGCGTTCAACGTTCCGAGCACGTACTCGGCAGCACGAACGTCCGGGTCGTCGCCAGCGCCGTCCCGATCGTCGTCAGCGCCGTCCCGATCGATCGACGGCGGCGTCATGCGAGGCAAGCCTTCAGCGCGATCAGGCCCCGGCGGATCCAGGATTTGACCGTTCCGACCGGCGCGCCGACGCGCTCGGCGATTTCGTCGTGGGTGCAGCCGTCGACGAACGCGGCGACGATGCAGACCCGCTTGTTTTGGTCGAGCGATCCGAGGCAGGTGTCGAGCCGGCCGTCGTGATCGGCGTCGAAGGCGCTGTCGTCGGCCGCGGTCTGGCGGGCATCGGCGACGGCTTCGATCGCGCTGCCCGCCGGCACGTCGTGACGCACCCGGCGCGCTTCGTCGAGCGCCCGATGCCGCACGACGGTGTAGATCCAGCCGCGTGCCGAGCCGAGCGCCCGCTGGTAACTGCCGGCACGCTGCCAGACGAGCAGGAACGCCTCCTGCAGAACGTCCTGCGCCGTTTCGCGTTCACGAACGATCCGTTCGGCCACGCCCAGCAGCCAGCGGGCCTCGCGCTCCCAGAGCATTCGCAGCGCATAGCGCTCGCCGCGAGCGCAGGCTTCGAGCGCGGCTTCGTAGTCGAAGGGCGGAAGGTTTGGCACGAGCGGCGCGGCGGGAGTCGGCATCGCCGTCGATTGTCGCGCCGGCGGCTCGACCGACCGGCGGTTCACGGGCGGGGACGAAGGCATCGGCCGAAACGGAGGCGCCACCACCATTTCTGCTGCCGTGCCCCCGCCCTGCCTTCCCGCCCCTACCCTGCCCTGCCGATCAGAAGCGGATCGCGAGGTCGCGGAGCGCCGGGCCGGATGCGCCGCCGACCAGCGCGGTGTCGGCCGTGAGCCCACGCGGCAGCACGGTCGCGCCGGTCGTCAGGTTGACCTCGTAGAGCGTCGCCGGGCCGGTCGCGGCGCTGCCGAAGGCCATCAGGGCGATGCCGTTGCGGCTGCCGGCGATGTCGAAGCCAGCGCGGCCGGCCACGTCGCGACCGAGCGCACCGACCGGCGTCAAGGTGCCGGTCGCGACCACTTGCGTCGCCAGCACGTCGGTGCTCGCTTCCAGGCTGTAGAGCGCGGTCGCGGTCGGTGGCGTGGCGCTCACGCCGCTGTTGAGATAAGCCGCGCCGATCACGCTCGCTGCGCTGGCGCCGGCCAGGTTGACCGCGCCATTGACGGTCGCGGTGCCCGGCGAGGTGGTCAGGTTGACCGCCAGGCTCTGGCCGCTCGCGCTCAAGACCCGCAGCGCATTGGCCATCGGGTTGAAGTCGACGCTGAAGACGGTACCGGCGAGCGGCACGCTGATCGGCGCCACGAGGTTCACCGCGCCGGTCGTCGGGTTCAGCGTGTAGACGCGGCCGGTGCTGCCGTCGGCCGCCAGCGTCACCGCGTAGAGCGCGCCGTCGATCGGTCGGATGTCGATGCCGACCACCGATTCGCCGGCCGGCGCGGCGATGGCGACGGTCGATGCGATGGTGTTGGGCGTGCGCGGGTTGAAGGCGACCAGCCGGTTGTCGGTGGTCAGGCCGAGGGCGGTCGGTGCGGTCGCCGTCGCGTTGACGAGCGCCAGGCCGACGATCGCCTCGTTGCCGGCGACCGGCCCGACCAGCGTCGCCGCGTTGGCCGTCGCGTTCAGGTTGACACTGTAGAAGTTCGCGACGCCGCCGACGGTCAACACGGCATAGCCGAGGTTGGTCGCCGGGTCGATGTCGAAGCCGCCGGTGCCGGTGAAGGCGACGCCGAGCGCGACCGGCGTGGCCAGCGTGCCGTTGTTCGGCGGGTTCTGCAGGTAGATCTGATTGTCTCCGTTCAGGTCGAAGAGCTGGGTGGCGGTCGCCCCGTCGAAGCTGTTGGTGTAGGCGACCGCGCGGACCGCGGGCGTGCCGCTGGCGAGCGTGATGGCGCCGTCGGTCGTGGTCGCGCCGGTATCGACGTTGATGCGCAGGTTCTGGCCGGTGCTGGTCACCAGGCGCAGGCGGTCGACGGTCGGGTTGAAGTCGATCGCCGCGGTGACGCTGGCGGCCAGGCCGGCGAAGGGGTCGGTGGTGTCGGCCGGGTCGGCCGCCAGCGTCGACTTGAGCGTCACTGCGCCGGTCGACGCGTCGACGGTGTAGACCTTGCCGGCGCTCGACACCGCGTGCAGCTTGCCGTCGGCCGGGCGAACGCTCAGGCCGAGCAGGGTTTCGCCGCTCGCCAGGCCGCGCACGCTGGTCGTGCCGACGAGCGTCTGCGGCGCTCCCCGGTTGAAGGAGACGAGCTTGCCGGAGGCCGTCAGCGCGACCGTGTCGCCGACCGCGACCGGTGAGGGCACGTCGTCGTCATCGTCGTCGCCACCGCAGGCAGTGAGGCTGGCGGCCAGCAGGAGAACGGCGGAGGCGATGGCGGAGCTGCGGTTCATGGTGAGCCTTTCGGATCGAAGTGAGGGGTTGTGCCCGCACTACGGGCCGGATGCGCTGCGCAGATGCAGCAGCCGAAAAAAAGGCGGCCGGCACCGGCACTCGCAAGAGTTGCCCGATGCCGGCCGCTGGACGCCGACTCGTCTGCCCGGTCGGTGCGCTGAGCCGCCCTCAGCCGGCGCGCCGGCTCGCGACCCTCACTCCTCCCGCCCCGACGTCAGCCCGAACACCGCCAGCAGCGACTGGAAGACGTTGTAGAGGCTCAGGTAGACGCCCAGCGTCGCGGTGATGTAATTGGTCTCCTCGCCGTCCTGCACGCGCTTCAGGTCGTACAGGATGAAGGCCGAGAAGATGCCGATGGCGATCACCGACAAGGTGATCATCAGCGCGCTCGACTGGATGAAGACGTTGGCGATGCCCGCCACCATCAGCATCACGGCGCCGATGAAGAGCCACTTGCCCATCGACGACAGGTCGCGCTTGATGACCGACGACATGGTCGCCATGCCGAGAAAGATCACCCCGGTGCCGGCGAACGCCGTCATCACCAGCCCGGCGCCGTTGGCGAGGCCGAGCACCACGCCGATCATGCGCGACAGCATCACGCCCATGAAGAAGGTGAAGCCGAGCAGCACCGGCACGCCGGCCGCCGAGTTCTTCGTCTTCTCGATCGCATACATGAAGCCGAAGGCGCCGACGAGGAACACCACCAGGCCGAGGCCCGGCGACATCGCCCGGGCGATGCCGGTCGTCAGGCCCAGCCAGGCGCCGAGCACCGTCGGCACCATCGACAGGGCGAGCAACCAGTAGGTGTTGCGCAGCACGCGGTTGCGTTCGTCGGCCACGGCATGGAGCCGTGGGTGGCCATCGACGGTTTGTAGGGTTTGCAGCGGGTTCACGAAGGTCTCCTCGAAGTTGCGGACAACTCACAAGATAAGGCCGCGGACACTTCGCGTAAATTCGTATTTAGTGAGAAGTCACATCGTCGAAACCGAATGGTGGCCCGCGCGTCGACTCGAGTTCGCGGGCAACGCCCGGATGCGCTCTTCGCGCTCAGGCCGCCGTGACGGCGAAGTTGAAGGCCTTGAACGGGTATTGCATGCTCTGGTGGAAGGCTTCGGGTGTCAGGGGCGGCCCGCCGGCCAGGTAGTCGCTGAGCAGTCGGATCCGGAAGCCGGCGTCTTCCACGACGAAGCGGTACACCTGGTCGGAGTGCAGCCCGTAGTCGGTGAGGCCGCCCTGGGTGCACTCGAGCAGCACGAACGGCCGGTCGCGGGCCAGCAACTGCTTCGCGCCCTGCAGCGCGCCGAGCTCGCCGCCGTTGACGTCGATCTTGATGAAGCCGATGCGGGCGTCCGCCGGGATCAGGTCGTCGAGCTTGCGGCGTTGCACCTCGACCTGCTGCACCTTGCCCGGCACGGCGCGCGGCTTGAGGCCGCTGTACGACGTCTGCGCATCGTTGACGAAGTACGGGACGACGCCGTCGCTGTCGCCGAGCGCGACCTGCAGGACGGTCACGCCCGCGAACTTCTTCTGCAGCCATTCGGCCTTGTGCGCCACCGGCTCCACGGCGTAGTGCTTGCCCTGCGGCGCCATGACGACGATCGTCTGCAGGAACGAGCCGATGTGGCAACCGATGTCGATGCAGTTGGTGGCCGGCTCGAGGACGCGTTCGAGCACCTGGCGCGTGCGCTCGCCTTCACTGAACCACTCGCCCAGTTCGGGATGTTCACGGCGAAAGCGAGCGCCCCTCATGCCACGCAGCCATTCGGCCGGGCGTTGCAGCGGCGTGCCGATCAGGCGGGAAGCAATGGTTTCGTACAGCGACATGCGTGAATTCCTGCGGGTGCCGCGACTAGCGCCGCGACACCGCTCCGTTGTAGGCAGACGCGGCGAGCGCGTCCAGTATCTGTTGCGAGGCACTGCCCGAGCCGAAGGCCTGGGTCGGGTGCGCCATGGCACGGTAGTCGGCCTGGTCGTCGAGCAGGTGCGACGCGGTCGCGACGATGCGATCGGTATCGGTGCCGACCAGCAAGGCGACCCCGGCGTCGACCCCTTCGGCCCGCTCGGTGTCGTCCCGCAACACCAGCACCGGCCGGCCGAGCGCCGCGCACTCCTCCTGCACGCCGCCCGAGTCGGTGAGCACCAGCGCCGCGGCGCTGAGCGCATGAACGAATTCGACATAGCCGAGCGGCTCGGTCAGGTGCACACGCCGGTGGCCCGCCATGCGCCGGTCGAAGGCCTCGCGCACCACCGGGCTGGGGTGGACCGGCATCCACGCGTGCAGGTCGGGGTGGCAGGCGAGGACGCGGATGAGGGCGTCGCAGATCCGGTGCAAGGCCGGGCCGTGGTTCTCACGCCGGTGCGCCGTCACCAATAGATACGGCGCATCGCCCATCGGTGGCGCGAACGGCTCGTCACCGAGATCGCCTCGCAAGGCACTCATCAGGGCGTCGACGACGGTGTTGCCGGTGACGAAGATGTCCGCGCCGGCGATGCCTTCCTTCAGCATGTTGAGCCGCGCGCCCGGGGTCGGCGCGAAGTGCAGATCGGCGAGGCAGGCGGTCATCGACCGGTTCGCCTCTTCCGGGAACGGACGGTCGCGGTGGCCGGTGCGCAGCCCGGCCTCGACGTGGCCGACGCGCACCCGGTTGTAGAACGCCGCCAGGGCCCCGGCGAAGGTGCTGGTGGTGTCGCCCTGGACGATCACCCAGTCGGCCGGGTCGGCGGCGATGACTTCGGATAAGCCCCGCACGCATTCCGCCATCACCGAGGCGAGGCCCTGGTTGCGCTGCATGACGTCGAGGTTGACGTCGGCGCCGATACCGAATTCCTGCATCACATGATCGACGAGCTCGCGGTGCTGGCCGGCGCGGATCACGCGAACCGCAAACCCATCGGG
>CAXTDH010000184.1:0-6719 GCA_964242405.1 uncultured Rhizobacter sp.
TGCGCTACGGCAAGGTCTGCATCCTGAGCGATGCCGATGTCGACGGCTCGCACATCCAGGTGCTGCTGCTGACGCTCTTCTTCCGCCACTTCCCCAAGCTGATCGAGACCGGCCACCTCTACATCGCCAAGCCGCCGCTCTTTCGGATCGACGCGCCGGCGCGCGGCAAGAAGCCGGCCGCGAAGATCTATGCGCTCGACGAGGGCGAGCTCAGCGCGACGCTCGACAAGCTGCGCAAGGAAGGGGCGCGCGACGGCAGCTGGAGCGTCAGCCGCTTCAAGGGCTTGGGCGAGATGAACGCCGAACAGCTCTGGGACACGACGCTCAACCCCGACACCCGACGCCTGTTGCCGGTCGCGTTCGGGCTGCTCGACTTCAGCGACACGACCGCATCGCTCACCAAGCTGATGGGCAAGGGCGAGGCGCAGGCGCGGCGCGACTTGATGGAGTTGCACGGAGACGAGGTCGAGGTGGATGTTTGACGGCCCACGCGGCTCTCCAGATATACTATCGATTCAGCGTATATCCAGAAGGAGATAGGCATGCAGGTTTCGAAGTGGGGCAACAGCCTGGCCATTCGTTTGCCGGCGGCCGTGGTCGAGGTACTGAACCTGAAGGACGGCGATCAGGTCCAGGTCGAAGCTGTGAGCGCCCGGACCCTGCACCTCCAACGCGCTGACGCGAGTGACCAGGCAGTGTTGGCTCGCTTGCGAGCTCACCGCGGTCAGTTGCCGGTCGATTTCAAATTCGATCGGATGGAAGCCAACGATCGGCACCCACGCGAGTGACAGCGCCGTTCGTCGACACCAACGTCCTGATCTACCTGCTGTCGACCGATGTCGCAAAAGCGGAGCGGGCCGAGGCGCTGCTCCACGGCCGCATCGTGATCAGCATCCAGGTGTTGAACGAATTTGCCAATGTCGCTCGTCGCAAGCTGCGGCTCGAATGGCCTGAAATCGCCACGCTATTGAAAGATATCCGCCATTTCGCCAATGTCCGCAACTTGACGCTCGACGTTCACGAAGCGGGCTTGAAACTGTGCGAGCGTTATCAGCTGAGCTTCCATGACGCGATGATCGCCGCCTCGGCACTGGATGCGGGTTGTACGGCCCTGATGTCCGAAGATTTTTCTAACGGTCAGTGTTTCGAGCAGCGCTTGAGCGTCTGTAATCCATTTATCTGACTCGTTCACCCGTTGACTCCCGACCTTTTCGAACCCAGCCCTGGCGACGCCGTCACGCTCGCCCACTACGCCGAGCGCGCCTACCTCGAATACGCCCTGAGCGTCGTCAAGGGCAGGGCGCTGCCCGACGTCTGCGACGGCCAGAAGCCGGTGCAGCGCCGCATCCTTTATTCGATGCAGCGGATGGGCCTGGCCTTCACCACGGTGGCGGGCCCGCGCGCCGTCAAGAGCGCCCGGGTGGTCGGCGATGTGCTCGGCAAGTACCACCCGCACGGCGACACCGCCGCTTACGACGCCATGGTGCGCATGGCCCAGGGCTTCTCGCAGCGCTACCCGCTGGTCGACGGCCAGGGCAACTTCGGCTCGCGCGACGGCGACGGCGCCGCCGCCATGCGCTACACCGAGGCCCGCTTGGCGCCGATCACGCGGCTGCTGCTCGACGAGATCGACGAAGGCACTGCCTCCTTCATCCCGAACTACGACGGCTCCGAGCAAGAGCCGAAGCAGCTGCCGGCGCGCCTGCCGTTCGTGCTGCTGAACGGCGCCAGCGGCATCGCCGTCGGCCTGGCGACGGAAGTGCCGAGCCACAACCTGCGCGAGGTGGCGGCGGTGCTCGTCGCCTTGCTCCGCAACGACTCGCTGCCCGACGAAGAACTCGCGGCGCTGCTGCCCGGCCCGGATTACCCCGGCGGCGGCCAGATCATCAGCAGCGCCGACGAGATCCGTGCGGCCTACGCGACCGGGCGCGGCAGCCTCAAGGTCAGGGCCCGGTGGCACATCGAGGACCTGGCGCGCGGCCAGTGGCAATTGGTCATCGACGAGTTGCCGCCGGGCACCAGCACCCAGAAAGTGCTCGAGGAGGTCGACGAGCTCACCAACCCGAAGGTCAAGCTCGGCAAGAAGAGCCTTTCCGCCGACCAGACGCAGCTCAAGGCGACCGTGCTCGGCGTGCTCGACGTGGTGCGCGACGAATCCAGCAAGGACGCGGCCGTGCGCATCGTGCTCGAGCCGAAATCGCGCAGCACCGATGCGCAGGAGATGGTGACGATCCTGCTGGCACACACCAGCCTCGAAAGCACCGCACCCATCAACCTGACGATGGTCGGCGCCGATGGCCGGCCGACGCAGAAGGGCCTGCGCCGGATCTTCGTCGAGTGGCTGGCGTTCCGGCTGCGGACGGTGCAGCGGCGAACCGAGCACCGGCTGGCCAAGGTGCTGGAGCGCATCCATGTACTCGAAGGCCGGCAGCTGGTGCTGCTCAACATCGACGAGGTGATCGCGCTCATCCGGGCGGCCGACGACCCGAAGGCGGCATTGATCGCCCGCTTCGCGCTGAGCGAGCGGCAGGCCGAGGACATCCTCGAGATCCGGCTGCGCCAGCTGGCGCGGCTGGAGGCCATTCGCATCGAGCAGGAACTGTCGACCTTGCGTGCCGAGCAGGCCAAGCTCGAGGACATCGCCCGTTCGCCGGCGAGCCTGAAGCGGGCGGTGGTTCGCGAGATCGAGCTCGATGCCAGGCAGCACGGCGACGACCGGCGCACGCTCATCCAGGCGGAACGCAAGGCGGTCGCCGAGCTGCGGGTGGTCGACGAGCCGGTCACGGTGGTGATCAGCCTGAAGGGTTGGGCGAGGGCGCTCAAGGGCCACGAGGTCGACCAGGGTGCGCTCGCGTTCAAGGCGGGCGACGCCCTGCACGGCACCTTCGCCTGCCGCAGCGTCGATGTGCTGCTGGTGCTCGGCAGCAATGGGCGGGTGTATTCGACGCCGGTCAGCGTGCTGCCGAGCGGCCGGGGCGACGGTCAACCGGTCACGACGCTCATCGACCTGGAGAGCGGTACGCAGGCGAGCCACTACTTCGCCGGCCAGCCGCCACAGACGCTGCTGCTGGCCGGGACCGGCGGCTTCGGCCTGCTGGCGCGGGTCGGCGACCTGGTCGCCCGGCAGCGGGGCGGCAAAGCGTTCCTGAGCCTCGAGGCGGACGAAAAACCGCTGCCGATCAGTTGCATCGACGGCCGGTCGCAGATCGCCTGCCTGACGCTGCGCGGGCGGCTGCTGGTGTTCCCGCTCGACGAGTTGAAGTTGCAGTCGAACGGCGGTCGGGGGCTGACGCTCATCGACCTCGATGCCGGGGACGCGCTCGTCGGCCTGGCAGCTTTCGATCAGGCCTTGCGCCTACTCGGTACGGGCCGGGGCGGGAAGCCGCGCGACGAGGTGGTGAAAGGGGCGGCGCTGGCAAGCTACGCCGGTAGACGCGCCCGGAAGGGGCGGCTGCAGGAGCTCATTCCGAAAGCAAGCCGTGTGGAGGCGGCTTGAACAGGGTGCGTGCCCCGAAACAGACTCGTCCTACACCTGCCATCGGTTCGCCCTGACCGCGATTCGCTGCCCAGCTGTTCGAATGCGATCTGGCGGCGCCCCGAGGCGCCGCTCACACACGAGGACGACCCATGAGCAACGAAACCGTCAACAACCGCGATACGCTGTGGACCCTGATCAAGGACATCAAATTCGCGATGTTCACGACCAGCCACAAGGAAAACGGCCATCTGCATTCCCGCCCCTGGACGACTCAGAATTCGGAAGTCGATCACGACTCGTCGCTCTGGTTCTTCGCATCCCGCAAGAGTGAGTCGGTGGCCGATATTGCAGCGGTGCCGGCTGTGAACGTCAGTTACTCGGATCCGGGCAAGGACGCTTACGTCTCGATCTCGGGCACCGCGGCGGTCGTCAACGACATGGCCAAAGTCAAGCAGCTTTGGTCGAAGGAAGCCGAGGCCTGGTTCTCGGGCGGCATGGACGACCCGGACCTGGCGCTGGTGCAGGTCAAGATCACCCATGCCGACTACTGGGACGTGAAGGAAAGCAAGGTAACCCAGTTGTACAAGATGGCGACCGCGGTCGTCACCGGCAAGCCGCCCTCGATGGGCGAGCACGGCCATGTGCAGATGAGCTGACGAGTCGAGGAGCTGACAGGCCGGCGAGCCAGTGCGCTGGCGAGCTGGCGGTGGGCGAGGCGCTGAGCTCGCTCGCGTCGATGGGGCGGCGAGGTCCCCGTTCTCGGTCAGTGCCGGCGTCGGAGCAAGATCCCCCCGACCGCAGCCAGCGCGACGAAGAGCGCCAGACTCCACAGGTCGTAACGCACACCCAGCAAGTCCACGGCTGCATCGGCGCAACTCGCGCGCGGCTCGAAGACCGCCGGCAGTGCGGTGTCGAGGTGCAAGCCGCTGATCACCCGGTCGGCGTAGGTCAGGTTGCATGATGCGGATCCGGCCGCGCGAAAGTGCTGCCAGGCCGCCGCGGCAGCACCGGCGAGCGACAGCGCCAGCACGCTTGCCGCCGACGAGCGCCGGGGCGAGGCGCCTCGCCAGACGCTGCCGACGAGCGCCGCAGCGGCCACCGCGAGGAAGATCAGCCGTTGCAGCACACACCACGGGCAGGGCTCCATGCCGAACGCGTGCTGCGACACCAGCGCAACGCCGACGGCACCCAGGCAGATCGCCGCCACGGCGGTGAACCACCGGCCTTCGATCACTGTATTTCCACGATCATCTCGATTTCCACGCAAGCGCCCATCGGCAGTTGCGCGACGCCGAAGGCGCTGCGCGCATGGCTGCCATTGGCCGCGAACAACTCACCCAGCAGCTCCGAGCAGCCGTTGGTCACGATGTGCTGCTCGGTGTAGTCGGGCGTGCTGTTGACGAGGCTCATCACCTTGACGATGCGCTCCACCTTGTTCAGGTCGCCGATGGCCGCATGCAGGCTGCCGAGCAGGTCGATGGCGACCGAACGTGCGGCGGATTTCCCGGTCGCGGTGTCCATGTCCTTGCCGAGCTGTCCGACCCAGGCCTTGCCGCTCTGCTTGGCGATATGGCCCGACAGGAACACCAGGTTGCCGGTGCGCATGAACGGCACATAGGCGGCTGCCGGTATCGACAGCGGCGGCAGGGTGATGCCCCTTTCTGCCAGACGGGCGTACACATCGCTGCGGGTATCGAGGTCGTTGCTGGACATGATGTGCCTTTGACGGGTCGTCGGGAGAGGCGCAAATCCTACACTGCAGGCATGACGCACCGAGCCACCACCAGCGGCTACGAGATCGCCCGCATGAGCGAGCCGGCGTGAGCCCGTCGGCGTGAGCCGGCTGCCTGCGAGCGGCCGGCGGTTGTCCGGCTTGGCGCTCGCCTGGCTGGGCGGCAATGCGCTGCACCTGCAACAGGCGCATCTGCTGTCGACGACCGCCTGCGCGGCGGCGATGCTGGTGGGTGCAGGGGGCTTCGTCGCCGCCTTTCGATGGCCAAAAGCCTTCGCGGCGGCGCTGATCGGCGCGGCCTTGCTCGCCTGGGGCAGTGCCGGCTGGCGTGCGGCCGAACGCTCGGCCGAGCAGCTCGCCCCCGAGCTGGAAGGCCGCGACATCGTCGTCACCGGCCTGATCGCGACCCTGCCGCAGCGGTCTGCGTCCGGGCTGCGCTTTCGCTTCGATCTCGAATCGGCGCAGTCGGCCGGGGCGACGGTGCAGGTGCCGCGGCACCTTGCGCTCGGCTGGTACCGGGGCTTCCACGACGACGCTTCCGCCGTCCAGCCCGGGGCCGAGCTGCGAGCCGGCCAACGCTGGCGTTTCACCGTCAAGCTGCGCCGCCCGCATGGCAGCTTGAACCCGGACGGGTTCGACTACGAGCTCTTCCTCTTCGAGCAGGGCTTGAGGGCCACCGGCTACGTGCGCGACGCACCGGCGCCGCAGCTCCTGCACCGTGCAGCCGGCTTGCCTGTAGAACGCTTGCGTCAGTCGGTGCGCGACGGCATCGAGGCGAACGTGCCGGACGCGCGCATCGCCGGCGTGCTCGCCGCGCTCGCAGTCGGTGACCAAGGCGCCATCTCGCACGCCGACTGGGATCTCTACCGCAATGCCGGCATTGCCCACCTGGTCGTCATCAGCGGCCTGCACATCACCATGTTCGCCTGGCTCGCCGGCATCGTCATCGCCTCGGCCTGGCGGCGGAGCCGGCGGGCGATGCTCTGGATGCCGGTGCCGGTCGCGGCGCGCATCGGCGGCATGCTGGCGTGCGCGGCCTACGGTGTCTTCTCGGGATGGGGTATTCCGTCGCAGCGCACCGTCTGGATGCTCGCGACCGTCAGCCTGCTGCAGGCGTCGGGCGTGCGCTGGCCCTGGCCCTTGATCCTGCTGGCCGGCGCGGTCGTCGTCACCGCCTTCGACCCGTGGGCGATGCTGCAGGCCGGCTTCTGGCTCTCCTTCGTCGCCGTGGGCCTGCTGATGGCCTCGGGGCCGGCCTCGCCGGCGATGGGCGGCGAGGCGCTGGAGAGCAGGGCCGCGAACGCCGTCGGCTGGCGGGGCTGGCCGGGGCGTGTCGGGCATGTCGCCCGCGACAACCTGCGTACCCAGTGGATCGCAACGCTCGGCCTGACGCCGCTGACGCTGATCTTCTTCCAGCAGATCTCGGCGATCGGCTTCCTGGCGAACATGATCTCCATCCCGATCATCACGCTCGTCGTCACACCGCTGGCGCTGCTCGGCGTCGCCCTG
>CAXTDH010000185.1:0-6708 GCA_964242405.1 uncultured Rhizobacter sp.
CCGGGAAGACGCTCAACCGACCGGCCGTCGTCGTCACGTCGGCCGGGCGGCCGTCGATGGCGGAGAAGGGTTCGGCCAGCTGGACGAGGAAGATCTTCGCCGCGTCGAGCAGCTCGGTCTCGTCGAACGGCGTCCCGGCCTCGAGGGCCTGCAGCGCGTCGATCGCAAGGCCGAGATTCGGCGCGTCGGCACCGGCGACGATGTCGGCAGCGGCGGCGAAGCCGCGCACATGGCAGGCGTCGCTGACCGCTTTGTAGGCGATACGCACATTCAGCGGCAAGGCGAGCATGGCCAGCTTGCGCAGGTCGCGGATCAGCAGATCCGGCTCGCCGACCGCCTGCACGTCGGTCGAGGCGCACACCAGCAGCAGCGGTGCAGCAGCGGCGGCGCAGAGTTCGAGCAAGTCCTTGGCGATGCCGAGTTTGTAGTCGTGCAACGGCCCGACCAGGCCCTCGTAATCACGCAGGGCCGCGAGGCCGGTGACCCGCAAGCCACTTGCGCGGACCCGCTCGACGGCGTCGTCCAGGCCGTCCGGGTGAGCCGCCAGATCGGTTGCGGACAGCATGACCTGCGCGAACCCCGCAGCGCGGATCGCGGCGAGCCGCTGCACCAGGGTGCCGGCCAGAGAGCGGCTGTCCATGCCGAAGCCGGACAGGTGGGTGGGGCCCAGCTCGGCCATCAGCGGCCTGCCGAGCCGACGGACGTGGGCTCATGGTGCACCAGCTCGAACCGCAGGCCGCCGAGGGTGCTGGCCGTCAGCGCACCGCGCGCCTCCGTGTGCACGCCCGGCGACTCCATGAACGAGGCGCCGCGCGCCTGCAGCGCCTGCACGGCGGCCAGCACGTCGGGAGCACCGAAGCCGAGCCGGCGCAGTTCCTCGTTGCTCTCGAAGTCGAGGATGCCCGGCTCCGGTTCGATCAACTGGAGATGGAAGCCGCCGCACGCGCTGCGCAGCACCCGGCCCTTGGGCAGGATGCCGTGGCGTTCGTCGTCCGGCAGCGGCTGGAAGCCGAACAGCTGCTGGTAGAAACCGGTCCAGTCCTCCATCCGGTAGGGGCTGATGTACTGCACCGCGCCGAACCAGTGCAAGCCGCAGATGGCCGGCGGCGCCGGGTCGACCGCCGGAATGCGGACGAAGTCGACGTCGTAGATCGAAAACTCCCGGTAGCGGTCGACGAAGTAGATCCGGCTCTTGCCGACGCCGTGGATCGCCGGGATGTTGAGCTCCATCACCTCGACGTTCGTCGGGATGGCCCAGGCGCCCCTCGCCAGCACTTCGCGGTAGGCCCAGGCCGCGTCGCGGACCCTGATCGCCAGGGCCGAGATCACCACCGCTTCACCGGGCTGGGCCCTGCGCGGCAGGCCGCTGGCATGGGCGTTGACGATGATGTTCATCTCGCCCTGCCGGTACAGCTGCACCTCGCGCGAGCGGTGGCGCGCCACCGGCTGAAAGCCCATCGCCTCGAGCACCTGGCCGAGTGCCTGCGGCCGGGCGGTCGAGAATTCGACGAACTCGATGCCGTCCATGCCGATCGGGTTGGCCGCGTCCAGGGGCGATTCGCGTTCGAGGCTGTCGGGCATGGCGATCCTTGGCACCGGCGGGACGGGTGGCGTGGTGATGCGCTGAATGGTAGCTTTGCTGGCAACCCAACGGGCTGACGTCCAGCCTCGGCACCACTCAGATCACGGCGCGAAGCACCTGCGCCACCTCCTGCAAGGGTGGCAACAAGCGCGCGAGGGCCGAATCCTTCGGGTAACTGCTGTTCTGGAACGTCATGCTCACCGCGCCCGCACACCGGCCCTTGCGATCGCTCAGCGCCACCGCCAACCCCGACAGCCCGGCGTCGATGTACGAATCGACCCTCGAGTAACCGAGCCGGCGCGCACTTTCGACCGATTCGCGAAACCCCGCCGCCTCGGTGATCGTCTGCGGCGTGAAGCGGGCCCGTTCGCCGGATGAGATCCACCGGTCGAGCCGCTCGTCGCTGAAGGTCGACAAGATCGCAAAGCCCGGCGAGACGGCATGCGCCGGTGCCCGCGCCCCGACCTGGAAGCCGATCGAGATCAGCCGCGACGAATTGCTGCGGCTGAGGTAGACCACATCGTGCCCGTCGAGCACGCTCAGGTTCGCCGTCTCGCCGGTCTGCATCGACAGCCGCTGCAGGAAGGGCTGCACCAGGCGCGGCAGGCGGGCGGCCTCGAGATAACTGCGCCCGAGCCGCAGGATCGACGGCAGCAGCCAGTAGTGCTTGCCGTCGGTCGCGGCATAGCCGTAGTGCACCAGGCTGAGAAGGTAGCGCCGCGCCGCGGTACGGGTCAGCCCGGCGAACTTGCCGGCCTCGGTTGCCGTGAGCCGGGGGTGGCTGTCCGAGAACGACTCGATCACGCGCAGCCCCTTGCCGAGGCCGTCGATGAGCAGGGATTTGTCGATCGCTTCAGTGCTGGTCGCCATGGCAAACCCGACTCGGTAGTTTCCCGTGTTCCGATCGGCGGCTGAACGGATGCGATCGATCATCGATCGCGCACCCACCCGCCACCAATGGGAAAAACCCGCTTCATTCACTACATTGACGGCCTGCCTGCGCACCGCAGAGTGACTCGACCCACAAGGAAACTGGAGACACGCCCCATGGCCATCACCGCACCTCACGAGCCGCAAGGCCGGCACCAGACCAAGAAGGCCACGGCCAGTGGCTGGATCGGCTCGGTCCTCGAGTACTACGACTTCTTTATCTACGCGACCGCCGCGTCGCTGATCTTCCCGCAGATCTTCTTCCCGAAAGGCGACCCGAAGACGGCCATCGTCGCCTCGCTCGCGACCTACGGCGTCGGCTACGTCGCCCGGCCGATCGGTGCCTTTTTTCTCGGCCACTGGGGCGATACCCACGGCCGCAAGCAGGTGCTGATCATCTGCATGTTCCTGATGGGCTTCTCGACCATGGCCGTCGGCCTGTTGCCGACCTACGATCAGGTCGGCCTGCTCGCCCCGACGTTGCTCGTGCTGCTGCGGCTGATCCAGGGCTTCGCCGTGGCCGGTGAGATCTCGGGTGCGAGCTCGATGATCCTGGAGCATGCGCCGTTCGGCCGGCGCGGCTTCTTCGCGAGCTTCACCCTGCAGGGCGTGCAGGCCGGCCAGATCCTGGCCGCCGCCGTCTTCCTGCCGCTCGCCCACTACATGCCGGAGGATTCGTTCAACAGCTGGGGCTGGCGCATTCCGTTCCTGCTGAGCTTCGTCGTCATCATCGCCGGCTACATCATCCGCCGCGAGGTCGACGAGACCCCGGCGTTCGCCGAGGTCGATGCCAAGGGAGGCGTGCCGAAGTCGCCGATCATGATGGCCATCACGACCAGCTGGCCCGACATGCTGCGGGTGATCTGCATGGCGCTGATGAACGTCATCCCGGTCGTCACCACCATCTTCGGCGCGGCCTACGCAGTGCAGGCGGGCTACGGCATCGGTTTTTCCAAGGACATCTACCTCTGGATCCCGGTGCTCGGCAACTGCCTGGCGATTCTGGTGATCCCGTACGTCGGCAACCTCACCGACCGGATCGGCCGGCGGCCGCCGATCATCTTCGGCGCCATCGCCTCGGGCCTGCTTTCCTTCGCCTATCTGTATGCGATCAGCATCAAGAACGTGCCGCTGGCGATCGCCATGTCGCTCCTGATGTGGGGGGTCGTGTACCAGGGCTACAACGCCGTCTTCCCGAGCTTCTACCCGGAGCTCTTCCGGACGCGCAACCGGGTCTCGGCGATGGCGATCTCGCAGAACCTGGGCACGCTGGTGACGGCGCTGCTGCCGGCGTTGTTCGCGTTCGTCGCGCCGCCGGGGTCGGTCAACATTCCGATGACGGTCGGGTCGATCGCCCTCGGGGTGACCGTGATTGCCGCGATCGCCGCCTTCAGTGCCCGCGAAACCTACCGCATCCAGATGAACGACCTGGGCGACCCGAACGCGGTGCCGGTGCCGAAGGCGCAATACGAAGCGCTTCGGCAACAGTCGATGGAGACCACCGGGCTCGTCAGGTCGACCGCCTGACGCGGCGCCGTCAGACCACAGAAGCGCCCCCATGATCAGCGGCAAGACCACCCTCATCGGCCACCTCGGTTATCCGACCGAGGCCTTCAAGGCGCCGATGATCTACAACCCCTGGTTCGAGAAGAAGGGCATCGACGCCGTCGTGGTGCCGATGGGCGTTCGCCCGGAGGACTACCCGACGACCTTGAAGGCCGTCTTCAGGTTCACGAACCTGCGCGGCGCGCTCGTCACCATGCCCCACCAGGTGGTGACCTGCTCGCTGGTCGACGAGATCACGCCGACGGCCGCCATCGCCGGCGCCTGCAACGCGGTGCTGCTGCGGCCCGACGGCAGCCTCCTCGGTGACCAGTTCGACGGCGCCGGCTTCGTGCGCGGCGTGCAGCGCAAGGGCCTGGCGCTGACCGGTGCGCGGGCGCTCGTCTCGGGCAGCGGCGGTGTCGGCTCGGCGATCGCCGCCTCGCTGGCAGCGGCCGGCGTCGCCGAGCTGGCGCTCTTCGACCACTTCCCGGCATCGGCCGAGGCGCTCGCCGAGCGGCTGCGGGCGCACTACCCGGCGCTCGTGGTGCGGACGGGCTCCAACGACGTCGCCGGCTTCGACCTGATCGTCAACGCCACGCCGCTCGGCATGAAGCCGGGCGACCCCCTGCCCTTCGATGTCGACCGGATCGAACCGCGGACCTTCGTCGGCGAGGTGGTGATGAGCCAGCAGGTCACCCCGCTGCTCGCCGCCGCCCAGGCGCGTGGCTGCACGACGCAGGTCGGCACCGACATGCTGTTCGAGATGATCCCGGCCTACCTCGAATTCTTTGGTTTCGGCACGGCCACGCCCGACGAGTTGCGCGCCGTCTCGACCATCCGCTACTGAACCCAGCAACCCAACTTCATGTTCAAGAAATTCACCTACGCCGCCCTCGCCTCTTGTGGCCTGACGGTCGGCGCATCTGCTTTCGCCGCCGACACCTTGACGCTGTACGGCAATATCGACGAGTACTTCAACTACCTGCACAGCAGCTCGGGCGCCACCATCAGGGGGCTGGAAGACGGCGCCTTCCTGCGGTCGCGCCTCGGCGTTCGCGGCCTGGAAGACCTGGGCAGCGGCTACGCCGCCACGTTCCAGCTCGAGATGGGCACCAACGCGGCCTCGGGCTCCCAGGCAGCCGCCACCCGCGCCTTCGACCGCCAGAGCTGGCTGGGCTTCGCCACGCCGATCGGTGAATTCCGCTTCGGCCGGCAGAACACCGCCATCTTCTACCGCGGCGACTACATCGATTTCACCTCGCGCACGCTCGGCTCCATCATCAACACCTTCGGCGTGCCGTCTCGCTATGACAACGACCTCGCCTTTTTGTCGGCACGCTGGAACGGCGCCCTGATCGAATTTCACTTCGCGCCGTCGGAGGTGGCGGCCGGGGCGCGCAGCCAGGCCGTCTATCAGGCGGCGGCCGACTGGCTGGTCGGGCCCGTCCGGGTCGGCTACGCCGGCCTGAAGGGCTCGGCCCCGAAGACAGCGCAGTACCGGGAGCCGGTGCGTTACCACAACTTCTACGCCAACTACAACTTCGGCGGCGGCACCGTCTACCTGGCCTATGTGCGCAGCAACAACAGCACCTCGGGTGCCGCGGGCAACAACGTCGGCACGCCGCTCGGCAACGTCGGTGCGCTGCTCGCCGGCACCAACCCCGATGTCAACCGCTTCTACGACATCTACCAGGTGTCGGCGGACTACCGGGTGACGCCGCTGCTGCGCGTCGGCGCCCTCTACGGCAAGATCAGGGATACGTCGGGCAGCGGCCGCAACGCGACCGGCGGCGTCGCCGGCGCCTACTACGATCTCTCCAAGCGCACGATGCTCTACGGCCTGATCGACCGGCTCGCCAACAGCGGCAATGGCGGCTGGCGGCCGGCAGGGTCGGCCGGCCTGCCCTATAACTTCAGCACCCCGGCGGATATCAACGGCCGGGGGATCAACGGCGTACAGCTCGGCATCCTGCACCGGTTCTGATCGGTGCTGCGAACGCTGGCGATCACCGCACCGATCTACCTGCTGATCGCGCTCGGCTACCTGGCGGTCAGGAGGGCCGTGTTCGGCAAGGCCGACATGCGGGTGCTGGGCACCTTTGTGGTCCGCTTCGCATTGCCGGCGCTTGTCTTCAAGGCGCTCTCGCAGCGGCCGATCGGCGAGATTCTCAACGGCCGCTACCTGCTCGGCTACGCCGGCGGGTCGCTGCTGGTGATGGCCGCGGCATTCGCCTGGGGCTGGTTTCGGCAGGGCAAGCGCTTCACCCTGAGCGTTCTGTGCGGGCTGGGCATGGCGAGCTCCAACAGCGGCTTCATCGGCTTTCCGGTGGCGGTGCAGCTGGTCGGCGGCCCGGCTGCCGGCGTCGGGCTCGCGCTCTGCATGGTGGTCGAGAACATGCTCGTCATTCCGGTCGCGCTGGTGCTCGCCGACAGTGGCCATGCAGGCGGCGGCAAGTGGCACCGCGTGCTCGGCCAATCGCTGCTGCAGCTGATGCGCAACCCGTTGATCCTGGCGATCGCCGGCGGCTTCGTGGTCGCGCTGCTCGGCCTGCCCGTCAGCGGCGTGCTGGCGCGTGCCGTCGACCTGCTGGCGACGTCTTCCGCGGGCGTTTCGCTTTTCGTCATCGGCGGCACGCTGGTCGGCCTGACGA
>CAXTDH010000186.1:0-5319 GCA_964242405.1 uncultured Rhizobacter sp.
ATTCGGTCTGGAAGACGACCTGCCGCGCCTTGTAGGCCGTGCCGTTCGGCCCGGCCACGGTGTCGGCGTTGGCCAGGTTGCTCGCGACGATGTTGAGCCGCTGGCTCTGCGCGCTGGCGGCACTGCCGGAGACGTTGAAGATGTTCATCATGCCCATGTCGGCTCTCCTTGACTGGCTGCGCGCAACGAGACCGGCGTCACGAGCGCCTGCTGTTCATCACTGGCGGTTGATCGCGCTGAGCGTTTCTCACTGGCCGTTGATCGCGCTGAGGGTGGTGCGCACGTTGGCGCTGATGAAGCGCAGCGTCGCTTCGTATTTCACGGAGTTGTCGGCGAAGCTTGCCCGCTCCCGGTCCATGTCGACGGTGTTGCCGTCGATGCTGTTCTGGCTGGCCGAGGCGTAGAGCAGGCTGCGGTCGCTGCCTGAACCGGGGGCGGCGCTCGCGATGTGACCGGCCTGGCTGGTTGCGAGTCGACCGGCGGCCTGACCGTTGCCGCTTCCCTTGCCGCCGGTCGCGTCGCGCAACGCCTGGCTGAAGTCGAGCTCCCGCGCCACATAACCGGGGGTGTCGGCGTTGGCGATGTTGCTGGCGATCAGGCGCTGGCGCTCCGAGCGCAGCGTCAGCGCCTGGGCCTGGAAATCGAGCGTATCGGTGAGTCGGTTGAGCATGGCGATCAGGCTCCTCGGCGGCGGCGGCCACCGGTTGGCGGCCAGGGCGGCGACATGGACGAATTGTCAGCAGCCGATCGCCGCGGCATCGGCTGAACAGGTGGCGCAATCGAGCCCAGATCGAGCAGTGAGCCGGCCTCGGGCGCCCTAGAGTGCCTGCCATGCCGAATCGAGCCGTCGTCCACCTGCAGCTGCGTTTGCATCCGCAATCGCAGCCGCATCTGCTGTCACAGGCGCAATTCCAATCGCAATTCCAATCGCATCCGCAATCGCATCCGCAATCCCGTCTGCAGTCGCAGCCGCACCGCGTCGTCTTCCCGATGAGCCCTTCGCGGCGCTGGTGGCGGCGGGCGGGCACGGCGCTGGCCCTGCTCGCCGGGCTCTTGGGGCTTTCAGGGCGCGGGTTCGGCGCCGAAGCGCTGGTCGCCGATGCGCCCGACAGTCCGGCAGTACTCGAACAGCAGGTGCGGCAACTCGCGCTCGACGGCGCCCGTGCCGGCAACCCGGGCGGGCCGCGCATCGAGGTCGGCGTCGGCCAGCTCGACCCGCGGCTCCACCTCGCACCCTGCCAGCGCATCGAGCCCTATCTGCCCGACGGCATGCGCCTCTGGGGCCGGGGCCGAATCGGCCTGCGCTGCACCCAGGGCGCGGTTCGCTGGAACGTCTACCTGCCAGTGACGGTGAAGGCGTTCGGCACCGCTCTGGTCGCCACCTCGTCGCTCGGTGTCGGCGCGGTGCTGGGAGCCGCCGATGTCGTTCAAGCCGAGGTCGATCTGGCCGAAGACGCTTCGGTGGCGGTGGCGGACGCGGATATCGCCGTCGGCCGGGTGTTGACGCGCACGCTGCGGCCCGGCCAGAGCATCCGCCAGTCGCATCTCAAGGTCCGGCAGTGGTTCAGCGCCGGCGAAACGGTGTCGCTGTCGCTGCGCGGGCCGGGCTTCAGCGTCGAAAGCGAAGGCCAGGCGCTCGGCAACGGTCTGGAGGGCCAGCCGGTCCGTGTCCGCACCGAGAGCGGCCGGATCGTCACCGGCCAGCCGGTCGGCGGCCGACGCGTCGAATTGTTCCTCTGACGGCCGATGCGGTCGGCGCGCCTCGTAGGGGCACCCGGCGCTTGGACGCAACCCTTGAAAGCCCTAAAGTCGCTCAACCAGCCGCCGATACACCCTTCATGTTGAATGTATGGGGCGCTTGCCCCGCTTTTAGGAGCATTTCATGAAGATCGGCAACCCTCCCGCCAAGAAGCCCGCACTGCCGCCCGCCGCCAACGCCAGCAGCCAAGCCGCGGCGAACGAGGCAACCGCCAAGCCCGCGCCCGCCGCTGCGGCCGTGGCGTCATCGGCCACGGCGATCCCGGCGACCGCCGACGCCAGCGCCAAGATCGCAATCTCGAGCAGCGCCAAGACCCTGCTGTCGGGCAGTGGCAATGCCGAGTTCGACAGCGAAAAGGTGGCGCGCATCAGCAAATCGATCGAAGACGGCAGCTTCAAGGTGAACCCGGAGGCGATCGCGGACAAGTTGATCGCCAACGCCAAGGAAGTCCTGACCAAGCCTTGAGCGGTTCCGCGGCTGACCGCGTGTTGCAGAGCCGCTCGGCCGGCCGCCGCACACCGGCTGGCAGGCGCCGATGGTCGGCTGACCGCTGCCGGCCGACCGTCGACGCTGAAGGCTGAAAGCTGAAAGCTGAAAGCTGAAGGCTGAAGGCTGAAGGCCGAGAGCTGAAGGCTGACGAAGCCGGCTTGGACCGTACGCCCGTTGCTTCGGCAGCGGTACTTCTCTTCATTGCAATCGAGCCCGCCGATGTCGTCGTCTGCCACCCCCGGCACTTTCACCAGCATCCCCTTCGAGAAGCCGGAACTCGAAGGCGCACTCGCCTCGGTCGAATCGGCCCTGGCCGCGCTCGGAGAGGCGCTGCAGACCCGCGACGCCGCCGCCATCGATCGGCATGCGAGCGACCTGCACCGTGCGCTCGCCAAGGCCGTCGATCACTTCACCCGTGCGGCGCGCAGCGGCGGTGTGCCGCAGGCGTTGCGCCACCGCCTGGCGAACGCGGGCGGCCAGGTCGCGGCCCAGCGCGAGTCGCTCGCCCGCGCGACCGCCGCCCTCGACCGGGCGATCGATGTGCTGATGCCGCGGACCGGCGGCGAGATCCTCTATTCGAATCTCGGCGGCGCCGAACGCAGCGGCCGGGGCGGCGGCGCGCTGCAAGCTTGAGCGACGCCTGACTCGACCCGGCGGCGGCAGCGGCGCCGGCTCTACGCGGACAACCGCGGCCGCTCCGCCTGCGCATCCTGGGCCTGGACTTCGGGCCAACCGATGCTGGGCGCATGGCCGCGGAAGTTCTCCAGCCACCAGCGCCAGTCCTTCGGCACCAGCGAGAACGGCGACTCGTGCCCGAGCTCGCGTGCCGCCCAGATCGGCCAGTGCGGATTGGCGAGCGCCGGCCGACCGAGCATCACCAGGTCGATCAACTCATCCCGGATGACCCGGTCGGCGTTCTGCGGCACGCCGAGATTCCAGCTCGCCGCGACCGGTATGCCGACTTCGGTGCGCACCTGATGGGCGCGCTGCACCATGAAACCGACCTCGTTGAACGGAGGCGCGACCATCTCGTCGGTGTTGAAGCCGAGCGACAGGTCGGCAAGGTCGAGACCGTGCGCCTTCATCATGCGGACGGCGGTGATCGAATCCTCGAACTGGGTGCCGTCGGGGTGGAGGTCATCGGACCCGAGACGCATCGTCAACGGATAGCGCTCCGGCCACACCGCAGGCACGGCGTCCAGCGCTTCGAGGTGGAAGCGGACGCGGTTCTCCAGGCTGCCGCCGTACTCGTCGGTGCGCTGGTTGGCGAGCGGCGAGAAGAAGCTCGCGCCGAGGTAGCCGTGGGCATAGTGCATCTCGAGCCACCGGTAGCCGGCAGCGAGCGCCCGCACCGCGGCCTCGGCATAGGCGCGGTGAATCGCCTTGATTTCCGGCACGGTGAGCTGATGGACCGGGTAGATGTGGCCGCCGCCGCCATAGGGGACGGCCGACGGTGAGACGCAAGTCCAGCCGTCCGGATGCTCGGGCGGCAGCTGCTTCCAGGTGCCTTCGGCATTGACGCCTTTATGGGGCGGCAACTCGCTGCCCTTGCGCCCGGTGTGGCCGAGCTGGATGGCCGGCACGGCGCCCAGCCGCTCGATGATCCGGCAGACACGCGCATGGCCCTCGATCTGCTCGTCTTTCCAGATACCGGCGCACGAGGTCGTCGTCCGGCCGTCGGGTGTGATCGCCATCTGCTCGCCGAAGACGAGGGCGAAGCCACCGGCCGCGCGGGCGCCGAGGTAGCTGACGTGGTAATCGTCGAGATTTCCGTCGACCGAGTTGTACATGGTCATCGGCGACATCACCGTGCGGTTGCGCAAGGTGACGCCCTTCAACGTGTAGGGGCTGAACAGGTCGGGCATGTCGGGAACCTCCTTGAATCGGTGCATTACAGCCGGGCAAAAAAGGCCCCCCAGCAACATCTGCGCCCGACATCTCGAGAGTGCGCACGGGTGATCGTGGAGCGGTGCCTCGGACCCGCCGCTCAACCCGACGCTGCGGGTGCCGCCCACAAATCCTTGTCCAGCCGCACCGCCGCTTCCTCGCCGTGGTAGTAGCCGGGGAGGTGCTGGACTTCCCGGTAGCCGAGACGGCGGTAGAAGCGGCGGGCGCTGGCATTGCCGGCCCGTGCTTCGAGGCAGACCTGCCCGATGCCGGCCGCGAGGGCCGACGCCTCGAGCCAGTCGACGAGCGACCGGCCGACCCCGCGCCGGGCGACTGCCGACTGCACGGCCAGCAACAGCAGGTGGGCGTCGTCGTCGCGGTATTTCATGATGGCGAAGCCGAGCAGGCGGCCGCCGTCGGTCGCAACGACCACGTTGGTCGCCGGGTCGTCGATGCTGCCTATGACGCGGCGCAGCGTCCAGCTCCAACCCAGGCCGCGTTCGATCAGGTCCCGCGACATGGCGGCAATGGCAGCAGCCTGCCCGCGCGTCGCCGGCTGCACGGTGTGGCGACCGATCATCTACCTCATCCGCTCCGCGGCACCGGTCAAACCGTGAATCGCCCTGGCCGTTGGCGACGCCCGTACGCGAATGCTGCGAAAACGCCGAGGCCGGCGAGCATCAAACCGCTGGTCGCCGGCTCGGGCACGGCGAGGATCACCGCGGTATTGAGAGCACCCAGGCTGGCGCCCGGGGTCGTCAGCGTCCCGTAGTCTTCCTCGTAGTTGCCGATCGCCAGGGACCAGGTCGCGTTGCTGCTGTCGTGCAGCACCCAGGGCGTCACCGCATGCGGGCAGGCGGGCGCCGTGCCGGAGAGGCAGACACCCGAGCTGTGGCCGACGCCGGCATAGTCACCGAAGACCGTCGGCGTCAGCGCGGCGACGCTGAAATCCGGCGATGCGGAGACGAAATCCCCGACGATGCCGGCGCCGTCGCGCACCGGGTCGGCGAACAGGCCGATGCCGTAACGCCCCGGCGTGAAGCTGTTGCGATCGAAGAGGGTGACCGCCACGCCGGCTGTCGGGTTGCTCGCCGCGACCTCGATCGTGTAGCTGTTGCCGCCGATCGTGATCTTCGCGGACGACGGGCTGTAGGCACGAAAGCCGTTGAACGGGCCGCCGAAGG
>CAXTDH010000186.1:5329-6659 GCA_964242405.1 uncultured Rhizobacter sp.
AATAAACGATGTTGACGGACGAGGCCGCTCACACCGGCTCCCCCGCCGCGCGGGCGCGTTCGACCAAGGTAACCTCCGCCATCGGCAAGCGCCGCCACGCGAACAACAGGCAGGCGAGCGACACCGGCGCCACCACCAACAGGGTCAGGATGCCCGTGCGCAAATCGCCGGTCGCGCGTGAAACGAAGCCGGTCATGTACGGGCCTAGCGCCAGGCCGACGAGCGTCGTGCCGGTGAAGAACGAAGGGCTGGTCGCCGACGCCCGCGTCAGCGATTCCGAGCCGTTGAAAGTACCGCTGTAGAGCAGCGTGAAAGGCGCGGCACGAGCGCCTGGCGCCAGCGTGGCGAACACCACGGCCAGCGGCAGGGCCACACGCGGCAAGCGGCCGCGGCGATTGATCGCATCCGAGCGTCGAGTTGTCATGTCGATGATCTCCTTTGGAGCCGTGTCGATGTCGAATTCGCCTGGAACCGACAGCGGCTGAACGAGCCGGGCGCGAACACGCAGGCCGGCGGCCGTGTCGAGATCAGGGCGATTCGTTATAGCTCGCGCGAGGGATCGAGTCCATCCCCAGGAGCGGGCATCGGCACGCTACCGAACCGTCACCACGAAGCTCGCCGTCCGGCTGGCAACCTCCCGGCTGCGCGGCGTGCGGTAAGCGAAATTCAGGGTCGCCTGGCCGGTGGCGGTCGGCTTGAAGCGCCAGACCTGATCGCCGCCCAGCACCACCGCGGCCTCGCCGTTGTGGGTGTCGAAGCGGGAGGGGCCGGGCGGCGCGAGCGGGCCGGGCGTGAAGTCGGTCAGCTCCCATTGGGCGGTCGAATTGATCTCGTAGTGCAGGCGCACAACCAATTGTTGGTCGAGCCGAAGTTCGACCGGGCTGCCGGTACGCGCATCGTCGACGATCACCGTGTCACCGGCCGCGCTCACCGGCGGGAGCGCCGCTGGCGCCACCGGTGCCGACGCCGCGGGCGCGGTGGCGGTCGCGCCGGTCGACCTATCGGACCGATCCGAGCGATCCGGGCGATCCGCGCCCAGCAGCCCGCAGCCCACCAGCGACCCGGCCGCCAGCGACCCCGCCATCAGCAGGCTCGAACAACGCTGCAGCAGCAGCGATTTCATCGACATGAGCAAAGGAGTCCGCGTGACGTTCAGGCCTGTACGACCGGACCTCGCCGGTCACGGTCGAAGGCCAGGCCTCGTCGGCCAAGGGTATCAAACATCGTTATCCTGAACGCCCTTGACGCACCCCTTGCCGACACCGCCGCAGCCGATGGCCGCCATCCACATCACCGACATCGAAGCGGCCATCAACTGGTGGCGCGAGCG
>CAXTDH010000187.1:0-6642 GCA_964242405.1 uncultured Rhizobacter sp.
GTACAGGTCATCGCGGAAGGTCTTGCCCGGCGCATCGAAGACGCAGCAGCCGAGTGCCGCCGGATACTGGTCGCGCAGCCGCTTCATCATCGCGACGACGCCGTGGATCGCACCTGTCGGGATGCCGCCCAGCCCGCCCAGGTCCGGCAACGCATGGTAGCCCCGGTACAAATAGCTCGAGCCGTCCACCAGCAGCAAGGTCTTGTCGGTCATGCAGCCATTGTGAATCAGGTGAATCGACGCTCCGGCGATGGGCAGGCCCCGGTCCTAGAATGAAGGCATGAATTCGAACCGCGGCCAGCTCGGCCCATACGCAGCGGCCCTGCTGCTCGTCGTCGCCGCCTTTCCCGCCTCGGCGCAACCGCAACCGCAACCGCAACCGCAGTTGCAGCAACAGCCGCAGCAGCAGCAGCAGCCGCAGGCGACCCGGCAGCCGGCTGCGGAGCCGATCGCCTCGGCGGCGCGGCCAGCGGTCCTGGCGAGCGAACAGCAAGCCGATGCGGAGGCCCGCGGCGGCGAGCCGAACGTGCGCCGGACGGTCATCGAAGACAACGGCTCGAAGATCGAGGAGCTGCGGGTACGCGGCCAAACGCAGCGCATCAGCGTCACCCCGAAGATCGGTCTGACGAAGCGCTACGACATCATCACCGGCGATGCGTCCAGGGATTCGACCTACGGCACCGGCGGTGCGCGCGACGCCGTCGGCAAGCGGGTCTGGGGCATCCTCGACTTCTGAGGGCCCCGGACTCGAACCAGCGGAACGCGCAGGCTCGGCATGGCTGTCTACACCGAAGTCTCGCTGGCCGAGGCCGCTCAGCTGATGGCCCGTCTGGGCCTCGGTGAAGTCCGAGGCCTGCGCGGCATCGAGAGCGGGATCGAGAACACCAACTACTTCGTCGAGACGCCGGCCGGCAGCTTCGTGCTGACGGTGTTCGAGCGACTCGGGCCTGCCGAACTGCCTTACTACCTGCGCCTGATGCAGCACCTGGCGCAACGCGGCGTGCCGGTGCCCGAGCCGCGGACCGATGCGAACGGCGAGGTGCTGCACAGCGTGCGCGGCAAACCCGCCGCGGTGGTGAACCGGCTGACCGGCCGCAGCAACCTGGCGCCCGATGCCGAACACTGCGCGAGCGTCGGTCGGGTGCTCGCCCGCCTGCACCTCGCCGGGCAGGATTTCGGCCTGCAGCAGCCGAACTTGCGCGGCCTGGCATGGTGGACGGAGAACGTGCCGGTCGTGCGACCGTTTCTGACCCCTGGACAGCGCGAGCTGATCGAGTCGGAACTGGCTTACGCGCAACAGCTCGCGGCCTCGGCCGGGTTCGCGGCCCTGCCCCGCGGCCAGGTCCACGGCGACCTGTTCCGCGACAACGTGCTGTTCGATGCGCAGGCCGACGGCCGCGACGAGCTCACCGGCTGCTTCGACTTCTACTTCGCCGGCACCGATGCCTTGGTGTTCGACCTCGCTGTGTGCCTCAACGACTGGGCGATCGACGTCGACACCGGCCGGCTGGACGAAGACCGTGCCGCCGCCTTCGTCCAGGCGTATGCGCAGATCCGCCCGCTCGTGAGCAGCGAGCAGCGCCTGTTGCCCGCGGTGATGCGCGGCGCCGCGCTGCGCTTCTGGATCTCGCGCCTGCGCGACCTGCACCTGCCGCGCGATGCCAGCCTGCTGACCGCGCACGACCCGGCACACTTCGAACGGGTGTTGCGGCAGCGGATCGCAACGCCCTGGCACCCGATGCCGTTCCTCGCCTGAAGCCGCCGAGGGCTGCGAACCGATGATCCTGGCTTCAATTCGATGAGACTGCAATTCGTCCCTGCCCGCCAGGGCGCCCAGTGGGTGCGCCAGGGCTTCCGGGTGTTCTTCAGCCGGCCGATGGCGTTCGCCGGCCTGTTCGCCGCTTTCATGTTCGGCGTGCTGCTGATCGCCCTGCTGCCGGCGATCGGTTGGCTGCTGGTGCTGGCGCTGCTGCCGCTCGGCTCGCTCGGCTTCATGATCGGCACACGCGAGGCGTTGGAGGGCCGGCTGCCGACACCGGCAGTTTTCGTCGCACCGCTGCGAGCGGATCGGCAAAAGCGCATGGATCTCATCCGCCTGGGCCTTGCCTACGTCGTCAGCGCCTTCATCGTGACGGAACTGAGCAACTTGATCGACGGCGGCGCCTTCGACAACCTGGTCGAAGGCCTGAACGGTGCGCAGGGCGCGAGCCCGGAGGCCGCCGCCCTTCGCACCCTCGACGCCAGTGCCGTGCTGGTCGTGCTCTCGCGCCTCGGCCTCGCGGCGCTGTTGTCGATCCCGTTCTGGCATTCGCCGGCACTCGTGCACTGGGACGGCCATGGCTGGGGCAAGGCCCTCTTCTCGAGCACCGCCGCCTGCTGGGTCAACAAGGGCGCGTTCCTGGTGTTCGGCTGCACCTGGGTCGCGGTGATCGTGATGGTCGGCGTGGTCGCCAACCTGCTGTTCGCCATCGTCGGGCACCTCGAGCTGATGTCCTATGCCCTGGCGCCGCTGGCGCTGATCATCTCGACGGTGTTCTACGTCTCGCTCTACTTCACTTTCGCCGACTGCTTCAAGGCGACCGAGCCACCCGCCGCCCTGCCCGGCGCTTCGTTGAGCACCTGAACCCGGCGGTTCGTCACAAAGGAGGAAACCACATGAAAGTCGCCATCGTCACCGGCGCCGGCAGCGGCATCGGCCGTGCCACCAGCCACGCCCTGCTGGCCGCGGGCTGGCAGGTGGTGCTCGCCGGGCGTCGCGCCGACGCCCTGCAGCACACCATCGCCCTGGCCGGTGAAGCGCATCGGCCGCACGCCCTGGCAGTCGCGACCGACGTCGGCGACCCGGCCGCCGTGCGCCGCCTCTTCGACGCCACCACCGAGCGCTTCGGCCGGCTCGATCTGCTGTTCAACAACGCCGGCAGCGGCGCCCCGCCGGTGCCGATGGAAGAGCTGAGCTACGAGCAGTGGCGGGTCGTGATCGACGTCAACCTGACCGGTCCGTTCCTCTGCACCCAGCAGGCGATGCGGGTGATGAAGAACCAGTCGCCGCAAGGCGGTCGCATCATCAACAACGGCTCGATCTCGGCGCATGCGCCCCGGCCGTACAGCGCCCCTTACACCGCCACCAAGCACGCCATCACCGGGCTCACCAAGTCGACTTCACTCGATGGCCGGGCCTTCGACATCGCCTGCGGGCAGATCGACATCGGCAACGCCGCGAGCGAGATGACCGAGCGCATGGCCGCCGGCGTGCCGCAGGCCGACGGCCGGACGATGGTCGAGCCGCGCATCGACGTTCGTCATGTCGCCGAGGCGGTGGTGCAAATGGCCAGCCTGCCGCTCGATGTCAATGTGCAATTCATGACGGTCATGGCGACCAAGATGCCGTTCATCGGCCGCGGCTGATACCGCACAATCGTTTTTCCATGGCTCAGGGGATCTGCGGATGGCCCATATTCATTTCATCGGTGGCGAAAAAGGCGGTGTCGGCAAATCACTGACCGCGCGTGTGCTGGCGCAGTACATGATCGACAAGGAAATCCCGTTCATCGGCTTCGACACCGACCGGTCGCACGGCGCGCTGATGCGCTTCTATGCCGGCTATGCCTCGCCGGTGGTGATGGACAGCTACGAGGCGCTGGACATCATCATCGAGACGGCGGCCGAACAACCGGAGCGCCGCATCCTGGTCGACCTCGCGGCCCAGACGCACGAGCCGCTCGTCCGGTGGATGGACGACGCCGGCGTCATCGCCATGGCCGACGAGATGGGCATGACCATCCACTACTGGCACGTGATGGACGCCGGCAAGGATTCGGTCGACCTGCTGCAGCGGCTGCTCGACCGTTTCGGCACCAGCCTGAAGTACGTGCTGGTGCGCAACCAGGTGCGCGGCAACGATTTCTCGGTGCTCGAGCAGTCCGGGCAGCAGCAGCGCGCCATCGAACTCGGCGCCCGGGTCGTCACCATCAAGCGGCTGCAGGACGGCGTCATGCAGAAGATCGATGCCGGCAGCAGCAGCTTCTGGAAGGCCAAGAACCCGCAGGAGCCGACGAGCGGCGGCCTCGGCCTGATGGATCGGCAACGCGTCAAGATGTGGCTGCGCGACGTGTACCGTGAAGTCGACGATGTGGGTGTGTAGACCCGTTCTCGCGCGGGCGGTGCTGTCGGTCGCAGTTTTGTCGACGCTGACCGGCTGCGCGGTCGTGACGGTCGTCGGGGCGGCGGCCGGCGCCGCCATCTCGGTGACTGGCGCAGTATTCAGCACGGGTGTGAAGGTGACCGGGAAGGTCATCGAGAAGACGATCGACGTGGTGACGCCTTCGTCGAAATAGGCCGCCGTTTCGCGCAGACGAAGCGCCGGCCCATCGGCCGATCACGGCGCGGTGAGGCAACGGTGCGGACCGACGTGCAGTCCTTCACGGAGCTGTTGGGGGCCCGTCGTCGCCGTTGCCTACCGGGCCTCTGGCAAGCAAGGCTCTGCTTTCGCAAGCGCGCCGACCGACGTCGACGCAAACGCTTGCCGGCGACGCCTGCCGCCGACAGAACCGTCGCAATACCGACATCCATCGTCCGGTTGCTGCCTGTCTCATCGCTTTGCAACCAAGGGACCGCGTGTGAAATACCTTCCCGGCCTGAACGGGATCCGCGCCCTTTCGGTGCTTGCCGTGGTCTGGCACCACACCCGGCCCACCAGCACCCGCCTGACCCTTGCCGGGAACGGTTTCCTCGGGGTGGACGTCTTTTTCGTCTTGAGTGGTTTGCTGATCACCGCGCTCCTGTTGCAGGAGCGGTCGACCGACGGCAAAGTGGCGCTCGGCGCCTTCTATTGGCGCCGTCTCCTGCGCATCTTTCCCTTGTATTTCGGCATCCTGGTGGCCTTGACGGCCTACTACGCTTTCGCTCGAAGAGGCGACCAGAGCGTAGCCTTCATGCGCGATCTGCCGACCAATCTGCTCTTTCTGAGCAACTGGTTTCAGTCGTCTGGCCTGATGGGCGTGGGCTGGTCGCTTTCGACGGAAGAGCAGTTCTACCTGGCATAGCCACCGCTGGTGGCGCTCTTCGGTCGACGGTCGTTCTGGTTCCTGGTTGCATTCCTGGCGCTGAACCAGGCCGTCAACTTCGGGCTGATCCAACTCGGCGAACCGAAGAACATCACCCAGGTGACATTCACGCCGATCATCCTCGGATCGATGCTGGCATTCGGCCTCAGTTCGTCGCGGGCTCGCCCGTTGATCGTGGCGAACACCGGGCGGTGGTGGCCCTACCTCGTGACGTTATTGATGATTGTCGTCGCGGGCTACTCCAGCGACATGCAAGGAGCGCCGCGACTGTGCTTTCACATCCTGACAACCTGGCTGCTCGCTGCGATTCTCACGCGCCCCGAATCGCGTCTCGTCCGGGCATTGGAATGGCGCCCGCCCGTCTTCCCCGGCACCGTGAGCTACGGCATCTACCTGCTGCATGAAATCGTCCTGGACCGGGTGGAGCGTGGGCTCTCCCTTCTCGGTGCGAGCAACGACTGGCGCTTTCCGGTTTGCATGGCAGCGACCGTGCTCGTCGCGTTTGTCAGTTATCGGCTCTTCGAAAGCCCGTTCCTGCGGCTGAAGAACTGGCGCCTGGGGCAGAGCGTGGCCCCGGCCTCGCTGAAGCAAAGCTGATCACGAGTCGCGCCTGCCAGGCGCCCGCCCTGCCTCGGTCAGTCGACCGGCGTCAGCTTGGCGACCGAGAGCGCCAGCCACTTCATGCCGTGCCGGCCGAAGTTCACCTGAGCCCTCGCGTCGTCGCCGGTGCCCTCCAGCGTCACGACGACGCCTTCGCCGAACTTCGCATGAAAGACGCCCTGGCCCGATCGCAAGCCGTGGCTCGGCGCTTTGGGGGTGACGCCGCGGCTGGCCTGACGCGTCACGTCGCCCGCGCCGACGATCGAGTTCAGGCCCGAACCGCGCGCCCAGGCCGCCTGGTAGTCGCGGCCGAAACCCGAGCCGAAGCCCTGCTGCTTCGGCGTGATCCATTTGAGTGCAGCCTCGGGCAATTCGTCGAGGAATCGACTCCTGGTGTTGTAGCGCGTCTGGCCGTGCAGCATCCGCGTCTGTGAAAAGCTGAGGTAGAGCCGCTTGCGGGCACGGGTAATGGCGACGTACATCAGGCGCCGTTCCTCCTCCAGGCCATCGGCATCGGCAGCAGAGTTCTCGTGCGGGAAGAGGCCCTCTTCCAGGCCGGTGATGAAGACGCAATCGAATTCCAGGCCCTTGGCCGAGTGCACCGTCATCAGCTGGATGGCGTCCTGCCCGGCCTGCGCCTGGTTGTCGCCGGCCTCCAGCGACGCGTGCGTGAGGAACGCGGCCAGCGGCGACATGATCTCGCCGGTCTCCGCGTCGGGCGTCGTGGGGACGGGCAGCAGCGCGAGCCCCTGCACGTCGCGCGAGGAATTGCGTTCGGCCAGCGTGCCGGGCGCGAGTTCGTCGACCGGCAGCGCCACCGCGTCGCGGCCGAAGCCCTCCTGGGTGACGAAGGCCTCGGCGGCGTTCATCAGTTCCTCCAGGTTCTCGACGCGGTCGGCGCCTTCCTTGTCGGCGCGGTAGAAGTCGATCAGGCCCGTCTCGCCGAGCATGTGCTCGATGATGTCGCGCAGCGTGAGGC
>CAXTDH010000188.1:0-6619 GCA_964242405.1 uncultured Rhizobacter sp.
AGGATCATCTCGTTGATGCCGTCGAAATCCCACTCGTCGTACGGCGTCATCTGGTAGACCCATTTGGCCTGGCCGGTGTCGACGTCACGTGCCCAGATGGTCATCGACCACTTGTTGTCGCCGGGCCGCTGCGCCGGGTTCCAGGTCGACGGGTTGCCCGAGCCGTAGTACATCAGGTTCAGCGCCTTGTCGTAGCTGTACCAGCCCCAGGTGGTGCCGCCGCCCGTCTTCCACTGGTCGCCCTGCCAGGTCTTGGTCGACGAATTGGCACCGACCGGCGCCATCTTGCCGTCGGTCCAGGTCATGGTCTTGGCCGGATCCATCAGCATGTCGGCGTCCGGGCCGACGCTGTAGCCCTTCCACGCCAACTTGCCATCCGACAGGTTGTACGCGGCGATGAAGCCGCGCACACCCCACTCGCCACCGCTGATGCCGGTGATGACCTTGTCCTTGAACACGTGCGGCGCGTTGGTGTTCACCGCACCGGTCTTCGGGTCGCCGTTCTTGACGCTCCAAACGACCTTGCCGGTCTTCGCGTCGAGCGCCACGAGGGTGCTGTCGGCCTGCTGCAGCAGCACCTTGCCTTCGGCATAGGCGACACCGCGGTTGACGGTGTCGCAACACATCTGCGGGATGACCGCCGGGTCTTGCTTGGGCTCGTACTTCCAGACGATTTCCTGGGTATCGAGATTGAGCGCGTAGACCTTGTTCGGGAACGGCGATGTCATGTACATCATGCCGTCGATGACCAATGGGGAGCCTTCGTGACCGCGCAAGACGCCGGTCGAAAACGTCCACGCGACCTGCATCTTGCCGACATTGGACTTATTGATCTGATTCAGCTTGGAATAGCGCTGGTTGTACATATCACCAGCCTGCATCGCCCAGTTGCCCGAATTGGCGATGTTCTTCTCCACATCCGCATTGGCATTTGCCAAACCGGGCAGCGCAAGCAACGTCAGCCCTAACGGAGCCAGCAAACCCACACTCTGTTGCCGCCAATGACTCATTCGTGTCTCCTTACTGTGAGGTGGTCTGTGGTTCTGCGAAGGCGCCACCGGATCCTCCGCACTGCACGTTTCCGACACCTCGAGAAGCGCAACATCCATGCCCAAAAAGGGACCCGTGACCAGCGTTGTAACCCGCGCCGCCATGACGATGACGATCGGCATGCAGCCCGCGGTTTGGAATTGGGGGAAACGCTGGTTATGTCGCTTCAACTTCGATTCAGCGATCGGCGTTTTGCGAGGGGCGGGTCGACCAGCGGCGAGGGTCGAGAGCCGGTATCCGGGAAAGCCCGTGGGCATCGCGACGGCTGGCGGCTGGTGCAGGGCGTTGCGGATCGCGCTGACCACCGCCGATCGTCACGTTTCTATTCACTTTCGGCGCAGAGTGTTCCACTTGGATTGCGCAGTTTCGTGGCTGCGCGGGCAGCGGCCGATGCCGACGGCCCGAACGGCGGGAAGTTCCCCCTTGTCGCCGCCTCGCTGCGCTTGCTACCGTTGCGGCACGAGGGCCGATCCGAAGGAAGGCTGGCCGATGCGACGACTGACCTCACGACTTTTTCTCAATGACGATTTGTTCAAGCGAACGACGCCCCCGCTCGGCGCTGGCGCCCGTCGCCCATGCCGTGGTCGCTGCCATGACCGCTGCTTCCGTCTCCGCCATTGCGCAGACCGCGCCGGTCGGCACCTTGCCCCGGGTCGAGGTCATCGGCACGACCCCCGTGCCCGGCATCGGCCTGCCGCTCGCACAGA
The DNA here is from genome assembly GCA_964242405.1 of uncultured Rhizobacter sp. GTDB lineage: Bacteria > Pseudomonadota > Gammaproteobacteria > Burkholderiales > Burkholderiaceae_C > LMDS01. Next base: position 1,758 of record CAXTDH010000188.1, read on the forward strand.
TCCCGGCGAACGTTCAGACGGCTCAATCGGCCGACATCGAGCGCAGCCATGCGGTCGATCTCACGGGTTTCATGAACCGCCGGCTCGGCAGCGTCCACATCAACGAGGTGCAGAACAACCCGTTCCAGCCCGACATCAACTACCGCGGCTTCACGGCGTCCCCGTTGTTGGGCACGCCGCAGGGGCTGTCGGTGTATGTCGACGGCGTGCGCATGAACCAGCCCTTCGGTGACGTCGTCAGCTGGGATCTGATCCCTCGGGCCGCGATCGCGAGCATCACGCTGATGCCGGGCTCCAACCCGCTGTTCGGCCTGAACACGCTCGGTGGCGCGCTCTCGGTCAGCACGAAGGATGGCTCGAGCAACCCGGGCTCGTCGGTGCAATTGACGGGCGGCTCGCACTCTCGCGCGGCGCTCGAGTTCGAGACCGGCGGCAGCCGGCCCGACGGCCTCGACTGGTACGTCACCGGCAACCGCTTCCATGACGGCGGCTGGCGCCCCGCATCACCGACGCGGGTGGCTCAGTTGTTCGGCAAGCTCGGCTGGAAGACAGCCGACACCCGGCTGTCGTTGTCGGCCGCGGTCTCCGACAACGACATGACGGGCAACGGCCTGCAGGAACAGCGACTCCTGGCGCACGACTACGCCAGCATCTACACCTCGCCCGACGCCACCCACAACCGGGCCCTGATGCTCAACCTCGAAGGCTTGCAGCGCATCGACAGCGCGCTGAGTTTTTCGGGTAATGCCTACTACCGGCGCATCCACACTTCCACCTTCAACGGTGACGTCAACGATCGTTCGCTGGACCAATCCGTCTACCAGCCGAGCGCGGCCGAGCAGAGTGCGTTGACGAACGCCGGCTATTCCGGCTTTCCGACGAACGGCGCCACGGCCGCGAACACACCGTTTCCAAAGTGGCGCTGCATCGCCAACGCGCTGCGCAACGACGAGCCGGCCGAGAAGTGCAGCGGCGTGCTCAACACCACGCGCACGCGCCAGAGCAACTACGGCTTCTCGGGCCAGCTCAACTGGGACGCCAACCTCGCCGGGCGCAGCCACCAGGCGATTGCCGGCGCGGCCGTCGACATCAGCCGCGTCGGCTTCACCCAGGCGTCGGAGTTGGGCTATATCAACCCCGATCACAGCGTCACCGGTGTCGGCGCCTTCGGTGACGGCGGCATCACCGGCGGCAACATCGACGGCGTGCCGTACGACACCCGCGTCGACCTCGCGGCGCGCACCCGCACCTGGAGCCTGTTCGCGACCGACACGCTGGCGTTGACCGACCAGACGCACCTGACGCTCTCCGGCCGCTACAACCGCAGCACGGTGAAGAACCGCGACCGCATCATCACCGACGGCAGCGCCGGCTCGCTCGACGGCGATGACGTGTTCAAGCGCTTCAACCCGGCCGTCGGTCTGACCTGGGAGCCGAGCCAGCAGCTCAACGCCTACGCCGGCTTTGCCCAGGGCAACCGTGCGCCCTCGGCCATCGAGCTCGGCTGTGCCGACCCGGCCAACCCGTGCAAATTGCCGAACTCGTTCGCCGGCGACCCGCCGCTCAGACAGGTCATCACGCGGACGATCGAAGCCGGCGTGCGCGGCGGCGTCGCCCGGCGCTACAGCTGGAACCTGGGCGTGTTCCGTGCCGACAACCAGGACGACATCCTGTTCGTCGCCGACAACCAGGCCGGCTTCGGCTACTTCAAGAACTTCGGCAAGACGCGCCGCCAGGGCCTGGAGGCCGGCTTCAAGGCGCGAACGACCGACGCGCTCGAGATCGGCTTCAACTACACCTTGCTGGCCGCCACCTACCGCAGCACCGAGGTCGTCGATGGCTCGGCGAACAGCAGCAACGACGCCGCGGCCGGCGGCCTCCCGGGTGTCGAAGGCGTCATCACCGTCAGGCGTGGCGACCGCATTCCACTGATTCCGCGCCACATCCTGAAGCTCTTCGCGGATTTTCAAGTCAGTCCGGCCTGGGCGATCGGCGCCGACGTCACCGCGATCGGCAGCGCCTACGCGCGCGGCAACGAAAACAACCAGCACAGCGCCGACGGCGTCTACTACCTCGGCCCCGGGCGAAGCTCGGGCTATGCGGTGCTCAACCTGAGCGTCGACTACCGGCCGATACCGGCCTGGTCGTTCTTCGTGCACGTCGGCAATGTGTTCGACCGCCGTTACGCCACCGCGGCGCAGCTCGGCGCCACCGCGTTCGATGCCAGCGGCAACTTCCTGGCACGGCCGTTTGCAGCGAATTCGAACGGTGATCGACCCCTGCAGAATTCGACCTTCTATGCGCCCGGAGCGCCCCGCCTGTTCACGTTGGGAGTGAAATATGCGTTCAATTGAGTGCTGCCGGGCCGATGTGGCGCCCTGATAGGGCGCCGTGATGTCACACGCCCGGTAAGTCAACGCGAAGGCCCCTGCATGGATCGAAACGACGAGCTGCTCAGCGACTGGCGGCAGCGCGCCCTGGCGCTGGAACGCGAGGTCGCGCTCGCGGTGATCGGGCAAACGCGGGTGATACGGCTGGTCAACATCGCCGTGTTCGCGCGTGGCCATGTGCTGTTGCAAGGCGATGTCGGCGTCGGCAAGACGACGCTGCTGCGGGCGTTCGCGCGGGTGCTGGGCGGCGCCTATGCCCGCACCGAGGGCACGATCGACCTGATGCCCAACGATTTGATCTACTACACCTACATCAGCGCCGAGGGCCGGCCGGCCGTCGAGCGCGGGCCGTTGATCCAGCACGGCGACGACCTGGCGATCTTTTTCTTCAACGAAATCAACCGTGCCCGGCCGCAAGTGCACTCGCTCTTGCTGCGGGTGATGGCCGAGCGCAGCGTCTCCGCATTCAACCGCGAATGGCATTTCCCACACCTGCTGGTATTCGCCGACCGCAACCGCGTCGAACGCGAGGAAACGTTCGAGATCGCCTCGGCCGCGCGCGACCGCTTCATGATGGAGGTGACGATCGAAGCGCCTGCCGACGAGACCGAGCGCCGCGCCCTGATGTTCGACCCGCGCTACCACGACACCGACCGACTCATCGGCACGCTGGGCGCCGCCCTGCTCGCGCACCGCGACCTGAACGACATCGCCGCGCAGATCCAGCTCGGGGTGCAGACCTCCGAGTCGCTGCAAAAGTACGCTTATGCGCTCTGGCGCGCGACCGAAGCGCCGGCCGACTACGGCGTCAGGCTCTCCGACCTCGACACCTCGCAACTGATGCTGGCCGGCGCGAGCCCGCGCGGCATGAGCATGCTGCTGCGCGCCGCCCGCGTCGCCGCTTGGTTGGACGGGCGCGATTACGCGACGCCCGAGGATCTGCAAGCGGTGTTCGATGTCACCATCGCCCATCGCCTCTGCTTCCAGCCGGTCTACGAGATGCGGCGGCAAGAGATTGCAGCGCCGCTGATCGCCGGCATCCTCGGCAGCGTCGCCGCACCGTGACGCCGGCCCATGCCCGACGCGCCCACCATCCCTGCAGCCGCTGCGCCGACATCGACGCCGTCGCCGACATCGACGCCGACGCCGACGCCGACGCCGATGCGCGAGGTGCACTACCGCGTCGGCGCGCCGGTGCTCGGTCACTTCCCCGGTCACCACCGCAGCACCCGAGGCAGCGGCGGCTTCGAGTTTCGCGGCCACGTGTCTTTGCTCGACGCGCCGGATCCGAGGCGCCTGGACCTGCAGGCGAGCCTGCGCGACCCGTTCGGCGACTGGCGGGTGCGCATCTACAGCCAGCGCAAGTCGGTGCCGGTCACGGTGGTCGCCGATGTCTCGGCGTCGATGGGCTTCACCGGCCGGGCCGCCAAGCTGGCGGTGTTGGCCGACCTGGTCGAAAGCCTTGCGTGGTCGGCCCGGCGCACCGGCGACAGCTTCGGATTCGTCGGCTGTGACAGCGGCGTGCGGGCCGATCTGCGGCAGCCACAGAGCCGGTCCCGTGGCGCCGGAGGCGAGGTGGGGCGCCGGCTGCGAGCGTTGCGGCCGGACGGGCGCGGGGCGGGCGGCTTGCTCGCTGCGCCTCGTTACCTAGGCCGACAGCGGGCGCTGCTGTTCCTGGTTTCGGACTTCCATCTGCCACTGGAATTCGTCGCCCGGGTCATCGACGGCTTCAGCGCCCACGAGGTCGTGCCGACCGTGCTCTGGGACCCGCTCGAGTTCGAGCTGGCTGCGGCCCGCGGGCTCGCGCAGGTGATCGACCCGGAGAGTGGCCGGCAGCACCTCATCTGGTGGCGCCCGGCGTTGCGCGCGCGCTGGCAGGCCGCACATCGGCAGCGCCGCGACGCGTTGCTCGAGCTGTTCCGTGCCCGGCGGCTCAAACCGCTGTTCATCGAAGGGGGGTACGACGCCGAAGCCGTCACCCGCCACTTCCATTCATGACGGCGGGCGCGTGGTCGCGAGTCGACGGGGCCCGCGCCTCCAGCGGGGAGGGCAGTTGCGCCGCCGTCCGTTCGCCCATGACGCATGGACGGCTGCTGACCGCTGTGGCCGGTGTGATGGTGCTCATGTCGGGCGCTGCTGCCGCAGCCGCTGCCACTGCCGCCGCTGATGCCGCCCCCGACGCCAGCGTGCTGCAGGCGACGAGCGAGGAGCCACGCGCGTTCGGCTACACCGTCGGCGACGTGGTGTCGCGGCGCATCAGCCTGAAGGTGCCGGCCGGCCTGGAGCTCGACGCGGATTCGTTGCCACGGGCCGGTGCCCGAGGTCGCGCACTGGAGTTGCAACGGGCCGTGCTGCACACCTCGCTGGCCGGCGTGCCCGACGCGCTGCGGCTCGACTATCAGATTTTTCTCGCACCCCGCGAGGTGCGGGTGCTCGAGATGCCGCCGGTCGAACTGCGTTTCACCGGCTCGC
>CAXTDH010000189.1:0-6601 GCA_964242405.1 uncultured Rhizobacter sp.
GATGTTCGAGAAGGTCGGCGTGCCGATCCTCGGCATCGTCGAGAACATGGCGGTGCATGTGTGCCGGAACTGCGGCCATGTCGAGCACATCTTCGGTGAGGAGGGCGGCAAGCGGCTCGCCGCCGAATTTCAGATGGACTACCTCGGCGCCTTGCCGCTCGAGCTGTCGATCCGGGTGCAGGCCGATTCCGGCAATCCCACGGTTGTGAGCGAGCCGGAGGGCGAAACCGCCGCACTCTACAAGGCGGTCGCGCGCCAGGTGGCGGTGAAGATCGCCCAGCGGGCCAAGGACTTTTCCTCGAAGTTCCCAAGCATCTCGATCTCGAAGGACACCTGAGGCGCTGTCGCGGCCGCGCGACGGCGTGCGGCCGGCGTTGCTTCAGCCGCCCGCCTCCAGGCGCTCGAGGTCTCCGAGCGTGTTGATGTTGGCGAACGCCGCTGCATCCGCAAACGTGCAGATGACCCGGCGTTGCCGCGCCATCCACTGGTCGGCCTTGCGCTCGCCACCCTCCAGGTCTTGCCGCAACCTGGATGCAAGGTCTGCCCGTAGCAGGCTGAAGACCGGTTGGGTTCGCAAACCGCCGCCCTTTGGGGTGGCGGCGGTTGCCGTCCGGGCATCCATGGCGGTTGCGGTGCGAACGGCGGCGGTCGCAATCTCCGCGCCTGCCGTCGCCAGGGCGTCGCCCAGCCGTTCCACCAGGTCGAGCGGTAAATTCGGCGAATCGCACGGGACGATGGCCAGATAGGGCGTACGGCAACGCTCCAGGCCGGTCAGGATGCCGGCGAGCGGGCCGGCGAAGCCGCCGACCGAGTCGCAGAGAACGCACGCCGACAAGGGCTCATAAGCAGCCAGGTGCCGGTTGGCGCTGACCATGACATTCGCCACTTGCGGCGCGAGGCGCTGCAGCGCATGTGCCACGAGCGGCCGACCGTGCAGCAATTGCAACCCCTTGTCGACGCCGCCCATCCGGCTGCCACGCCCGCCGGCCAGCACCAGGCCGGTGATTTCGGCGCGCTCGATCATCTCTGGGCCGAGTTGGTTGCGATTGGCATGGCACCTTCCAACGTCGGTGCAGGCGCCGACGGCACCCCGATTCTGGCTGCCTACAATCGCGGCGTTCCAGAAGGGCGCCCAGCGATGACCATCAAGAGTGACAAGTGGATACGCCGCATGGCGGCGAGCACCGGGATGATCGAGCCCTTCGAGCCCGGCCAGGTACGGCTCGCGGCCGATGGCCGGAAGATCATCAGTTACGGCACCAGCAGCTACGGCTACGACATCCGCTGTGCGCCCGAGTTCAAGGTGTTCACCAATATCTACAGCACGGTCGTCGACCCGAAGAACTTCGACGAGAAGAGCTTCGTCGACATCCATGCCGACGTCTGCGTCATCCCGCCCAACAGCTTCGCCCTGGCGCGAACGCTCGAGTACTTCCGCATCCCGCGCAACGTGCTGACGATCTGCCTCGGCAAGAGCACCTACGCGCGCTGCGGCATCATCGTCAACGTCACCCCGTTCGAACCGGAATGGGAGGGCTTCGTCACGCTCGAATTCAGTAACACCACGCCCCTGCCGGCCAAGATCTACGCTGGCGAGGGATGCGCCCAGGTGCTGTTCTTCGAAAGCGACGAGCCGTGCGAGGTCAGCTACAAGGACCGTGGCGGCAAATACCAGGGACAGCTCGGTGTGACGCTCCCCAAAGCCTGATGCCGCGACGCGGTGGCCCAAACCGCCGTCATTTCGGTGGAACGAATCGAATAAGACCTGATAACCGCCGGCTCCTGGCAGGATCGGCCCCGGCGAGGTCCGAATATCCTCGAGCGGCAGGGCGTCCCACGGCGCCTCCACAGGACAATCGGATGGCAGCTACCTCGCGAATCGACAGCAAGGCCGGCACGGACGGCCAGGCGACGATCGAGTCTTTGCAGGCCGATGCCTGGTCCGGAATGATGTCGGCGTCGCTCGGGCTCACGGCCGCCCGTTTGAGCGAGTTCAGCCAGAAGATGGCGCTGCACGGTATCGCCGTCGAGCCGGCGCGGTTCTTCTTCGACTCGTTCTACGCCTATCGACGCCTCGCGCTTGCACACGCGACCGACGACGACCCGCTCAAGCAGATGACGGTCGAGATGACCGAGCGGTACCGGGCGCTCGAGCGGCGGCGCCACGACGTTTCGGCCTTCAGTCGCCCGCACTGAGCTGCTCGCGGCGGTTCGCGACGGCTTGCCGTCCGACGCCGCGCCGCTCGGGGCCCCGGCTACCATCCGCGTCAGCCCGAGCGGCGGCAACCCTTCTGGATGCCGGACCGGCCCGGGCAGGAGAGCGCACATGCGGATGGACGGCCAGGACGAAAGCAGCAACGTCGAGGACGCGCGCAGCGCGGGCGGCGGTGGCCGTGGCGGCGGGTTCGGTTTGGGAGGCGGGCGGGGCATCGGCCTCGGTACCGTCGCTGTCGCGCTCGTGGCCGGCTGGGTTTTCGGCATCAACCCGATGACGGTTCTCAGCCTGTTGAGTGGCGGGGGAACGACCTCGGCCCCGCAAACGGCGCCGGCCCCGGCCGCCCGACCACCGGCCGGCGACGCCGAGGCCCGATTCGTCTCCCAGGTGCTGCGCAGCACCGAGGTGGTCTGGACCGACGTCTTCCGGCAGGCCGGCAAAACCTATCAGCCGCCGGTGCTCACCCTCTACCGCGACAGCTACCCGACCGGTTGCGGCCAGGGCCAGGCGGCGATGGGGCCGTTCTACTGCCCCGCCGACCGCCATGTCTACCTGGACATGACCTTCTTCGACACCTTGCGCTCCCGGCTCGGCGCCCCGGGCCAGTTCGCGCAGGCCTACGTCGTGGCTCATGAAGTCGGCCATCATGTCCAGAACCAGCTCGGCTTGACGGCGAAAGCCGACGCCGTGAGGCAGCGGGGCAGCGAGGCGCAAGCCAACGCCATGAGCGTTCGCATCGAACTGCAAGCCGATTGCCTTGCCGGCGTCTGGGCCAATCGCTCGCAACAGGAGCAGGGCTGGCGACTGGAGCCGGGCGACATCGAGACGGCGTTGAACGCGGCCTCGCAGATCGGCGACGATACCTTGCAGCGCAAGTCCCGTGGCCAGGCGGTGCCCGAAACATTTACCCACGGCAGCAGCGCGCAGCGCGTGGGCTGGTTCAAGCGGGGTTTCAGCGCGGGTGACATCAACCAGTGCAATACCGCCGCCGGTACAGATTCCTGACGGGGATGTAGGACAGCACGCCATATGCTGCAAATGGAGCACGACGTTGCTTCCAAGCGACGCTCTCAACACCCCCTTACTTAGGGGGATCCCTTGGTAATGCCTTCCGGTCATCATCCAAGTGCGCATTCCGACCGTTCGGCGAGGCCAGTCTGTCCCACATACCGGTACTCGTTGATTGCTTGTCAACTGTTTTTCAAGGAACCACATGAAAACTCTTTCACCTGCTCTGATCAAGTCGCTAGCGGTACGAACGGCCGTGGCAGCCGCAGCCGTCGCGGCCTGTTCGGTGGCCTTGGCCGCCACGCCGTTCACGGTCGATCCCAGCAAGATCGCCGGTGTGACGGCTCCTTCGTTCACGGCCGACACCCTGACCGTGAATGACTTTGCGAACGTCGTTCTCAGCGGTAACTCGTTCACCGAGACGGGCGACCTGAGCATCAGCGCCTTCAATCTGGGCACCACCCAGGTGTTCCCGACGGGCTATGGCTCCACCTACGGCCTGTATGTGATGTTCACCGCCGCCGGCACCAACGGCGTCCTGACCGCGCTGGACTACAGTGTCTACGGTTACAGCGGCCCGATCGCCAGCTTCGACGTCACCACGGCGGGTCCGACGAAGTCGGGCAGCGTCGGCACGTTGCTGGCCACCGGTGCCCTGGTTCCAGGCCCGACGAACACCTTCTCCGGTGGCGTCGGCGGTGCTCAGTTGACGGCCAACACCCTGACGTTCAACAACCTCGCGGGTGCGTTCCCGAACGTGACCGGTGCCACGGCATCGTTCATCAACTCGGCGAACCAGATCGTCCCGACGGCCAACGGCTTCCTGGTGAAGGCTGGTGGCGGCACGATCAACCTGGTTTCGGCAGTTCCGGAACCGGAGACCTACGCCCTGCTGCTCGGCGGCCTGGCGGCGGTCGGCTTCGTTGCACGTCGTCGGCAGAACGGCTGATCGTCGATCAACTTCGTGCTGACTGACTGATCAAGGGCACGGGTGTCCGTCGGGTGACGGCACCGGTGCCCTTGTGAAACAGTGGGTGGCATCAGCGATGGCCACTGAGATTCAAAAGCCGCGTCGGTGATCGCGGCTTTTTTTTTCGTCTTGCTCGACCGTTGCGGCTGAGGCCGAACGACGGGGCCGTCCGTACCGTTCAGCTCGGCGCGGTGCCGGGAATCAAAACTTCGCGGCCGACGGTGGCGAGCTGGGTATGGCCGCAAAACGCCATGGTGGTCTCCAGTTCCTTGGCGATGATGCGCAGTGCATGCGTCACGCCGGCCTCGCCCAACGCGCCCAGGCCATACAGGAAGGAGCGACCGATCAGCGTTCCTCGTGCGCCCAGCGCCCACGCCTTCAGCACGTCCTGCCCGGAGCGGATTCCGCCGTCCATCCACACTTCGATGTCGCTCCCGACCGCATCGACGATCGCCGGCAGGGCGGCGATCGACGACAAGGCACCGTCGAGCTGTCGGCCGCCGTGGTTGGCGACGATCATCGCGTCGGCGCCACTCTCGACAGCCAGTCGAGCGTCTTCCTTGTCCATGATGCCTTTCAGGATCAGCTTGCCGCCCCAGCGCCGCTTGATCCACTCGACATCTCCCCAATTCAGGGCCGGGTCGAACTGCTCCGCCGTCCAGGAGCTCAGCGACGACAGGTCGCCGACTCCCTTGGCGTGGCCGACGACATTGCCGAAGCTGTGCCGCCGAGTGCCGAGCATGCCCAGGCACCAACGCGGCTTGGTCATCAAATTCAGGATGTTGACGAGCGTCGGCTTCGGCGGCGTCGAAAGCCCGTTCTTCAGGTCCTTGTGGCGCTGCCCGAGGATCTGCAGGTCCAGCGTCAACATCAGTGCGCTGACGTTGGCTGCCTTGGCGCGGTCGATCAGTCGCTCGATGAAGTCGCGGTCCTTCATGACGTAGAGCTGGAACCAGAATGGCACGGTGGTCGCCGCGGAGACGTCCTCGATCGAGCAGATGCTCATCGTCGACAGGGTGAACGGCACGCCGAAGGCCTGAGCGGCGCGGGCTGCGAGGATCTCGCCGTCGGCGTGCTGCATGCCGGTCAGGCCGGTGGGCGCGATCGCGACCGGCATGGCGGTGTCGACGCCGATCATCCGCGTGCGCAGCGTCCGATTTTCCAGGTTGACGGCGACCCGCTGCCGAAGCTTGATCGACTGGAAATCGCTGCTGTTCGCCCGGTAGGTGCCCTCGGTGTAAGAGCCGGAATCGGCGTAGTCGTAGAACATTCTTGGAACGCGCTTCTGCGCGATCCGGCGGAGGTCTTCGATACAGGTGATGACAGGCATCTCGTACACCCTCCAGGTTGACGCGACGACTGCCGTCGCGCGCTGCACTCTACGGGATGGGCGCTGTAGTTGCTGCCGCCGACGCGAGATTCGTCGGTCAGGGCGTGTTGATGATGTCGCGGTGCATGGGTGCCAGCCGGGCCAGCAGGCGGTTCTGGTCGGCGAAAGCGATGCCCTGGGCATCCATGCTGTGCTGCAACACTTCGACGAGCGCGAGAAAGTCGGTTTTCCGGATGTCCTGCTCGCTGTGAATCGTCTTCATGTCCTTGCCCTTGAATCGGCACGGCCCGCCCGAGACTTCGCAAAGTTGTGTGGTCAGCTGCGTTTTGAAGACTTTGGCATCGATGTCCCGGAAGAACGGGATCATTCGCGAGTCGGCCATCAGGCGGACGAGAAAGTCGTCGGTCAGCCGCTTGAGCCCGACCTGGCCGCCCAATGCCTGGTAGAGCGTGTCGTTGCCCGACCAAGGAGACGCCGACGCCGCAGCCGAAGCCGAAGCCGATGCCGATGATGCCGATGCCGAAGGCAGCGTCGAGCCGAGGACCGGCGCTTGTGCGCACACGCCTCGGCAGGCGACGGCCAAGCCGAGGACGGCGGCGGTCATGAGTTTCTTCGAATTCATTATGTAACCCTATTTCCGCTCAATATGCGATTTGGGCCGATAAGTACCCGCCCGTCTGCCGTTTGTGGCCGACGATGTTGCCGAGATCCACCCAGGCGGCTGTCAGCGATAGATACTTGACAGGCGCCCAGGCGACGAAAAGATCTTTCCAGTCGTTTTCGCGGAAGGCAGAACCGGCAAAGCCGAGGCTGTTCGGCTTGTAGCGGTATTCGGCGCCCACCCCCAGGCTTCGGTGCAGCAGCCAGGCGACCGACAGCTCCGGGTTCAAGCCGTAGTTGCCGCGTTCGGCAGAACCGAACCCGAGCAGGCCATTCTGATTGGCGCGGGTCGCTCGCAACGTCCCGTTGACAAGGATGCCCTGCGCGAGAAACAGCTTGGTCGCGCTCAAGTAGACGTCCACGCCGCTGCGCCGGGCATCGACGGAATCGAGCACGCCGCCGACCGCGGTGCCGGGCG
>CAXTDH010000190.1:0-6561 GCA_964242405.1 uncultured Rhizobacter sp.
ACCTGGCGGCGTGGCGGCGTCATCTGCCGTATCCCGCCGGACTGCAACGAGGTGCCGGCGGCATGCGCGCCTGGTTCGACATCAGCGACGGGGCTGCGACTTCGGCAACCATCGACCTCGCGCTGGCGGACGTCGTGCTGCGACCCACGCCAGCATCCGCATCCGCACCCGCACCCGCACCCGCACCCGCCGTCGAGTCGCTGGCCTTCGCTGTCGCCTCCGGCCGGGTGACAGCGCATCGTGACCGGGACGGAGGCGGCATCGAAGCCCGGCAGCTCCGTCTGCGGACGGCCGACGGCGTCGACTGGCCGGGCGGAGCGCTCGCGTTGGCCTGGCGCCAGCGCGACGCCCAGCCGGTGACCGGCGGCAGCTTCAGCGCCGACCGGCTCGACATCGGCTTGCTGGCGCGAATGGCCAGCCGCTTGCCGATCGGCGATGAGAGCCGACGGCTGCTCGGCGACTGGCGCCCCGAGGGCGTCGCCGAGGCCGTCGAGGGGCATTGGGATGGTCCTGGCGAGGCGCCGCTGCACTACGCGCTCAAGGCCAGGGTGAGCAGTCTGTCGCTCGCTTCCCGGCCTTCGGCCCGACCCGGGGGCATCGGCCGGCCGGGTGTCCGCAACGCCGCTGTGCAGTTCGATGCCAGCGATGCCGGCGGCAGTGCCCGCATCGCCCTGTCGGCCGGGGCGATCGAGCTGCCGGGCGTCTTCGATGAGCCGCTGCTGCCCCTGGACCATCTGTCCGGAAACCTGGTGTGGAAAGTCGCGAAGGCGCGGCCCGGGAAGGCGCCTGGGCTGGCGCCCGGTCTCAGCGTCGAGTTCCAGGACGTGCGGTTTGCCAACAGCGACGCGCACGGTCGTTTCAGCGGCCGCTGGCGCAATGTCGGCGACCAGCTGCTCGATGCTCCGAACCCGGCAAGGGCGCCTGCCGCTTCGAACCAGGCGAAGGCGATAGCCCCGAAGCCCGACCTCGGTTGGCTCGAGCTCGATGGCGAGCTGGCCGATGGCCGCGCGGAGCGCGTGTACCGGTACCTGCCGCTCGCCTTGCCGGTCACGGTCCGTGACTACCTCCGTCAAGCGGTGCAACGCGGCCGGGTGACGAGCGCGGGCGTTCACATTCGCGGCGAGCTGCGCGACTTCCCGTTCTTCAAGCACGGCGGCACGATCTTGCCGGCCGCCTCCTGGCCGAGCGCCTACCAATCGGACAGCGTGCGGACGCCTCCTTCCGCCCGCCGTGCCGGCACGGTCGATCGGCCGCCCGAGTTCCGGATTACGGCGAAAGCCGAGGACCTCGATTTCGTCTACGTCCCGGGCCGGAGCGGCGCCCCTTCGGCATGGCCGATGCTCACCGGCGCGGCCGTCGAACTGGCCCTCGACCGCGGCACCTTCTTCGTGCGCAACGGTCGTGGCCGCACCGGTGATCTCCAGTGGGACAAGATCGACGGCGCGATCGAACACCTGGGCGGCGAAGAGGCCGTGCTGCGGCTCGACGCGGCGGCCCGCGCGCCGCTGGCCGAGATGTTGCGCGTCGTCGAATCGAGCCCGGTCGGCGGTTGGCTCGACCGGGCGCTCGACGAGACGACCGCCACCGGCCGGGCCGACCTCGCCATCGCCCTCGGCTTGCCGCTGCGCCACATCGACACCGGCGCGACGCTGACCGGCAGTGTCGCCCTCGCCGGCGACAACGATTTGCGCATGAGCACCGGAAGCCCGTTGCTCCATCGTGCCCGGGGCCGCGTCGACTTCAGCCGGACTGGCTTCACCCTGGCGGGCGTCGGCGCCGAGGTCTACGGCGGCCAGGCGAGCATCGAAGGCGGTACCGACTCGGCCACCGGCCGCATCGGCTTCGCGGCACACGGGCAGGTCAGCGCCGACGGGTTGCGGCGGGCAGTCGAGCTCGGGCCGGTGGCGCGCTTCGCGACCGCGCTTTCCGGCGAGACCGCCTACCGGTTGAACTTGGCGTTCGTGCACGGCCGGCCGGAATTGACGGTCGGCAGCGACCTGGTCGGCATGGCGATCGACCTGCCGGCGCCGCTGGCCAAATCTGCCGTGCAGCCGCTGGCCATGCGCTACCGGACTCGTGTTGAAGCCGGTGCTGGCAGTGGCAGTGGCAGTGGCGGCAGCAGCAGCAGCAGCAGCAGCAGCAGCAGCGGCAGCGGCTCGGCGCGCGAGTCGCTCGAATTCGAACTCGGCGCCCGGCTGCGGGCGCATTACCTGCGAGAAACGACAGGCGACTCGCCGCGAGTGCTTCGCGGCGGCATCGGCGTCTTCGCCGCGGCGCCCGAGCCGGCCAGCGGCGTGGCAGCGACCGCCCGGCTCGCGAGCGTCGATGTCGATGCCTGGCGAGGGGCGTACGGCCGGATGTTCCCCGTGGCCGCTGAAAGCGCAGGCCCGATGGCCCTGAGCGGAGCGAGCGCCGCGGTCGCAGCACGCCCGAGCACGAGCACGGCCGCGGGCACAGCCACAGCGACGGCTGGGGCCACGGCCACGGCCACGGCCACGGCTGCAGGCTCGGCCGATGCCGCGATGGGCTATCAGCCGGACTCGATCACCCTGCACGTCGACGACCTTCAGGCCGCCGGCCGTCACCTGACCCACGTCGAGGCCGGCCTGTCGCAGGGCAGGGTCGATGCGGTCTGGCGAGCCGACGTGCACGCGGATCAGGTCGTCGGCCACGTCGAGTACCGGCCGCCGGGGGTGTCTGGTGCCGGTGCCGGTGCCGCCGGCGGTACCGGGCGGGTGTACGCGCGGTTGTCGCGGCTGGTGCTGCCGAAGGGCGATGCGAACCCGCTTCCGACGAAGCTCGACGCCTCTGCCGCTGAGTCGCCGGCCCTGCTGCCCGCACTCGATCTGGCGGTCGAGGATCTGGAGCTCGGCGGCTTGCACCTGGGCCGAGTGGAAGTCCAGGCCTCGAACCGCCCGCTCGGCGGAACGGCGCCGCGCCAGCAGGGGCGCGATTGGCAACTGACGAAACTCGCCGTCACCACGCCGGAAGCTCAGCTGGTCGCCACCGGCCACTGGTCGGCCGCGCCGGGTTCGTCGTCGCCCTCCCTGGCTGCTGCGGGCACGCCCACCCCGCCGCGCCGGATGGTGCTCGACTTCCGGTTGCAGATCGCCGACAGCGGCGCCCTGCTCGACCGCTTGGGCACCCGGAACGTGATCCGTGGCGGCAAGGGCGAGTTGTCGGGCGAAGTCGCCTGGCTCGGCTCACCGCTCGCGCTCGATTACCCGAGTCTTTCTGGCCAGCTGCGGTTGCAGGTCGATCAGGGCCAGTTCCTGAAGGCCGACCCGGGCGCTGCCCGACTGCTCGGCGTGCTCAGCCTGCAATCCCTGCCGCGCCGGTTGGCGCTCGACTTCCGGGACGTGTTCGACCAGGGTTTCGCCTTCGACGCGATTACCGGCGACCTGACCATCGCCCGCGGCGTCGCGCGCACGTCGAACCTGCGCATGCGCGGCGTCCAGGCGGCGGTCGCGATGGAGGGCAGCGCCGACATCGAGCAGGAGACGGAAGATCTGCGGGTCGTCGTCGTCCCGAAGATCAACGCCGGCACGGCAGCGCTGGCCTACGCCGTGATCAACCCCCTGGTCGGCCTGGGCGCCTTCGTCGCCCAGGCGTTGCTCGAGAAGCCGCTGGCGGCGGCCGGCACCCGAGAGTTCCACATCGTCGGGCCCTGGTCGGACCCGAAGGTGCTGTCGGTGAGCCGCAAGTCGGAGGATCTGGCACCGGCACCGGCTTTGATTCCCACCCCGGTTTCCGGCCCGTCCGTGGCTCCGTCATGGGCCCCGACCGACCCGGCGGCGAGCGGCCCGCCGCAGAATGCCGAGTCCACCGCTGCCCGGCCCGACGCCTCCGAGGAAACAAGATGAAGATCGCTGCCGTTCAAATGGTTTCGACGCCCGATGTCGACCGCAACCTCGCCGCGGCCGAGCGCCTGATCGCCGAGGCCGCGAACGCCGGCGCGGTGCTGGTCGCGCTGCCGGAGTACTTCTGCCTGATGGGCCGGAGCGACCATGACAAGCTCGCCATCGCCGAACAGCCGGGTCGCGGCCCGATCCAGCAGATGCTGAGCGACGCTGCCGCACGGCACTGCGTGTGGCTCATCGGCGGGACGCTGCCGCTGCGCTGCGACGACGACCCAGGCCGGGTGCTGAACTCGAACGGCGTCTACGCGCCCGACGGCAGTCTCGCCGCCCGCTACGACAAGATCCACCTGTTCCGCTTCGACAACGGCCGCGAGCGCTATGACGAGAGCGTCGTGCTGCGCGCCGGTCGGGAGCCGGTCGCCTTCGAGGCCGGTGTGCTGCGGATCGGCCTGAGCGTCTGCTACGACCTTCGGTTCCCGGAGCTGTACAGAAGCTTGATGACGCCGCCTTGCGACCTGCTGAGCGTTCCGTCGGCCTTCACCGACACGACGGGTCGGGCGCACTGGGAGCTGCTGCTGCGCGCCCGGGCGGCCGAGAACCAGTGTTATGTCATCGCGCCGGCGCAGGGTGGGCTCCATGAGAACGGCCGCCGCACCTTCGGCCACAGCATGATCGTCGACCCCTGGGGCGAGGTGCTGGCGATGCGCCCGGAGGGCGAGGGCGTGGTGGTCGCCGAACTCGACCCGAAGCGGACGGCGTCGGTACGGACCCAGCTGCCGGCACTGGCGCATCGGCGGCTCGGAGTTTGACGAGCCTGCTTACAGGGTCGCGGCCGCACGCAGCCGGAACAGGCCGGCGACGAGCAGCGTCGGAAACTGCGCCGCCGCCTGGTTGTAGGCCTCGACCGCGGCATTGAACTGGTCGCGGGCGAAGGCGAGCGTCACGTCGACGGCGCGCAGCTGGTTATGAAGATCCGCGAGGTCGAGTCCGGCCGCCCCTTGCGCCGGCAACCGGCCGCGGGCTTGGGCCAGCGCCTCCTCGGCGGCGCGCAGGCCGGCGATCGCATCCGGGGCCGTCGGCCGGCCCTTGGCGATGGCGCAGGCCGCCTCTGCCTGCTGGCAGGCCTCGTGCAGGGCCTGCAGCCGCGGGCCGGCAGCGCTCGCGAGCACCGGGTCCAGCAACTCCAGTTGCTGGTGCAGCAAACCCTGGCGGATGTCGAACTGGGCCTGCAGCGGAGCGAACTGGCGCACCAGTTCCGCGCGCAACTTCACCAGCCGGTTATGGGCGCCGACGATCCAGAACACCAGCACGGCGAGCAGCGCATAAGGCGCAAGGCGGCTCGGCGAAAAGTTCATCGACGGCTCGGTTCGGTCGGACCGGTCGCTTGATCGAGGCGCTCGGCGTCGTCCGGCGCCGGAGCAGGAGCAGGAGCCGGCGCAGGAGCAGAAGACGCAGCCGCAGCCGCAGCCGCAGCCGCAGCCGCAGCCTCAGCCTCAGCCTCAGCCGCAGCCGCCTCGCCGCGCCAGCGGAAGTAGCCATCGCGGCGCAGCGTGCAGGCGGGGCACTGGCCGCAACCATGGCCCCAGGCGTGGCGCTGGCCGCGGTCACCCAAATAGCAGGTATGGGTGTGCTCGACGATCAGGTCGACCAGCACCGAGCCGCCGAGCTCCGCTGCCAGGGCCCAGGTCTGCGCCTTGTCGAGCCACATCAGCGGCGTCTCGATCGTCATCGGTGCAGCCAGGCCGAGGCTGATGGCGACCTGCAAGGCCTTGAGCGTGTTGTCGCGGCAGTCCGGATAGCCGGAGAAATCGGTCTCGCACATGCCGCCGATGAGCACGTCGAGGCCGCGCCGGTACGCCACCGCGGCCGCGAAGTTGAAGAACAGCAGGTTGCGGCCGGGCACGAAGGTGTTCGGCAGGCCCGCGGCACCGAACTCGATCGCCCGCGCGTCGGTCAGTGCGGTGTCGGATATCCGGCCGAGCAGCGACAGGTCGAGCAGGTGATCGGCACCCAGGCGCTGCGCCCGGTCGGGGAAGCAGCGGCCGAGCGCCTGTCGCACGGTTTCCCGGCAGTCGAGCTCGACCCGGTGCCGCTGGCCGTAGTCGAAGCCGATCGTCTCGACGACGGCGTGGCGCTGCAGGGCCAAGGCGAGGCAGGTCGTGGAATCCTGGCCGCCCGAGAACAGCACCAGCGCCCGCCGCGGGTCCGGGGCGCCGCTGCCCGCCATCAGCCGCGTATCTCGCCGTGGCCGAGGACGATCCATTTGAGGGAGGTCAGGCCCTCGATGCCGACCGGGCCGCGGGCGTGGAACTTGTCGGTGCTGATGCCGATTTCGGCGCCCAGGCCGTATTCGAAGCCGTCGGCGAAGCGGGTCGACGCATTCACCATCACGCTCGCGGAATCGACTTCGCGCAGGAAGCGCATGGCGTGCGCATGGCTGTCGGTGAGGATGGCGTCGGTATGGTGCGAGCCGTAGTGGTTGATGTGGGCGATCGCCTCGTCCAGGCCGGCGACTTGCCTGATGCTGATGATGGGCGCCAGGTATTCCTCGCTCCAGTCCTTCTCGGTCGCGGCGACGAGCGCAGTGCCCGGGTGGTCGGCCAGCAGGTCCCGAAGCAGGCCGAGCGAGCCCGGGTCGGCGCGCATCTCGACGCCGTTGGCCGCGAAGAGCGGGCCGATGCGCGCCAGGAACGCCGGTGCG
>CAXTDH010000191.1:0-6550 GCA_964242405.1 uncultured Rhizobacter sp.
GGCCGGCGCCTTCGAGAGTGATGCGGCCCATCTCCAGCACGTAAGCATGGTCGGCGACGTCGAGCGCGGCACGGGCGTTCTGTTCGACGAGCAGAATGGCCGCGCCACGGGCGCGGAGTTCAGTGACGATCCGGAAGATGTCGCGGACGATCAGAGGGGCCAGGCCCAAGCTCGGCTCGTCGAGCATCAGCACGTCGGGCCGGGCCATCAGGGCGCGGCCCATGGCGAGCATCTGCCGTTCGCCACCGGAGAGGGTGCCGGCATGCTGGATGCGGCGCTCGTGCAGACGAGGGAACAGGGCGAAGATCTCGTCGAGGCCGCGGGTCGAGGCGGGGCGGCCCTGGTGGCGGAAACGGAAGGCGCCAAGGCGGAGATTGTCCTCGACGGTGAGTGAACCGAACAATTCGCGCTTTTCCGGCACGAGGCTCAGCCCGGCCCGCACCCGCGCCTCGACCGAAAGCCGGCCAAGATTGGTGCTGCCGAGCGTAATGCTTCCTTGGCCGGGATGGACCCCCATGATGGCGTTCAGCAGCGTCGTTTTGCCGGCGCCGTTGGGGCCGATAACGGTGACGATCTGGCCGGGCTCGAGACGCAGGCTCACGTCGTGGACCGCGGTGATGCCGTTGTAGGCGACGGAGAGGCGGTCGACGGCCAGCATTAAGCTGCGCCGAGATAGGAGGCGATGACGGCCGGGTCGTGGCGGATGGCGTCAGGGGAGCCTTCGGCAATCTTGTGGCCGAACTCCATGACCACGATGCGGTCGGCGAGGCCCATGACGAAGCCCATGTCGTGCTCGACCAGCAGCACCGTGTGGCCCTCGTCGCGGAGTTGGCGGAGCAGAGTGGCGAGCGCCTGTTTCTCGGCCGCGCGAAGCCCGGCGGCGGGCTCGTCGAGCAGGATGAGGGCCGGGTCGAGGCAGAGCGCGCGGGCGATCTCGACGATGCGTTGCTGGCCGAGGGCGAGGCTGTCGGCGGGTTTGTCGGCGTGTTCGAGTAGGCCGGTGCGGGCGAGTTGGCGGGCGGCTTCGGCGAAGAGGCTGTTCTCCTCGGCGCGGTCGAGGCGGATGAGGGCAGCGGCGGGCGAGGCGTGGCCGCGCAGATGGGCGCCGAGGGCGACGTTCTCGAGTACCGACATGCCGGGGACGAGGCGGACGTGCTGGAAGGTGCGGGCCAGGCCGAGCCGGGCCACCTGCTGGGGCATCGGATGCGGCAGGGCCTGGCCAAGTAAAGTAAGCGTGCCGGCCGTTGGGCGGGTGACCCCGGTCAGCAAGTCGAAACTGGTGCTTTTGCCGGCGCCGTTCGGGCCGATCAAGGCGACGATCTCGCGGCCGGTGAGCGCGAGGTCGAGTGCGTCGACGGCGACGAGGCCGCCGAACTCCTTGCGCAAGCCGGTGGCGGTCAGGAGCGGGCTGCCGGGCGTAGGGAGCGCGCGGCCCGGGAGCGGGTCGGCTGGGAGGATGCGACGGGTGGGTGAGCGGGCGCGGCGGAAATAGGACCACAACCCGTCTGGCGCGGCCTGCAGCGCCGCGACGAGCAAGGCGCCGAACACGATCGTCTCGTAGCTGCCAGCGCTGCCCAACAGACGCGGGAGCAGGTCCTGCAGCTTGTCGTTGACCACCGTGACCAGTCCGGCGCCGAGCAGCGCGCCCCAGACCGAGCCGGCGCCGCCGATGACGGCCATGAGCAAATATTCGATGCTGGCGTTGAGGCCGAACGGTGTCGGGTTCACGCTGCGCTGCATGTGGGCGTAGAGCCAACCGGCGAAGCCCGCGAGGACGGCCGCGGAGGTGAAGGCGAGCAGGCGGGTCGCGGTGAGGTTAACGCCGAAGCTGGCCGCAGCGCGGGTGCCGCCACGCAGCGCCCGGATCGCGCGGCCGACGCGGCTGTCGAGCAGGTTGAGCGTCAGCAGGATACAGAGGGTGGCGCCGATCCAGACCGGATAGAAGTAAACGCGGCTGTCGACGAGGGGGGCGCCGAATAGGCGGAGCGGCGGGATGCCGGAGATGCCGTCGTTGCGGCCAAGCAGGTCGAGATTGGCGAAGACGTAGTAGAAGCTGACACCCCAGGCGAGCGTGCCGAGGGCGAGGTAGTGGCCGGAGAGGCGCAACGTGACGGCGCCGATTGCCAGTGCCAGCAGCCCGGCTGATGCAAGCGATACCGGCAGCGTCAGCCACGGCGATACGCCGTATCGCGGGGTCAAGACGGCGGTGGCGTAGGCGCCGAAGCCCATGAAGGTGGCCTGTGCGAAGGATGTCATGCCGCCGAAGCCGGTCAGCACGACGAGGCCGATACCGATGATGCTGGCGATGCCGACGTAGTTGCCGAGCGTGATCCAGTAGTTCGGCACCGGGAGTTGCGGCAGCGCCATCAAGGCGGTGAACAGAAGGATGGGGAGGAAGCGGCTCACTCCTCCTCCTCGGTGGGTGCTCGGAGCGAGCGCCAGAGCAGGACGGGGATGATGATCGTGAAGACGATCACCTCCTTGAAGGCGCTGGCGTAGAACGACGAGAAGCTCTCGACGCAGCCGACCAGCAGAGCGGCTGCGGCGGCGATCGGGTAGCTGGCCATCCCCGCGATGATGGCGGCGACGAAGCCCTTCAAGCCGATCAGGAAGCCGCTATCATAATAAAGTGTGGTCAGCGGCACGATCAGCACCCCGGAGGCCGCCCCGATCAGCCCGGCTAGCGCGAATGCGACGCGGCCGGAGAGCGATGTCGAGATACCGACCAGACGGGCGCCGAGACGGTTAATGGCGGTGGCGCGCAAGGCCTTGCCGGACAGGGTGACGGTGAAGAACAAGGCGAGGCCGGCCATGGTGAGCAGGGTGAGGCCGACGATGCAGAGCGCTTGGCCGGGGATAAGCAGGCTGCCGATCGATAGGCGGGCGTCCGAGAAACCGGAAGCGCGGAAGCCCTCGGGGCCGAAGAAGACGAGGCCGAGCCCGTTGAGCGCGAGATGCACCCCGACACTGGCAATCAGGAGGACGAGGACGGACGCTTGGGCGAGCGGCTGGAAGGCGATGCGATAGAGATAGGGCGCCATGGGGGCGACGATGGCGATGGCTACCAAGGCGGCGAGAACTGGACCGGGTCTGGTAGGAGAGATGAGAAGCGTCGCGGCGGCGATGAAGCCGGGCAGCACCAGGGTCTCGAGCAAGAGGGCGGGGCCGATGCGGCGTTCCTGGATCGCGCCGGCGATGCAGGCGGCCAGGCCGAGGCCGGCGAGGAGAAGAAGGCTGCCGGGGGTGCGGCCGGATTGCAGAGCGGCGTCGGTGAGGCCGCCGAAGGCGACGAGTTCGCCCATTGGAATCAGGATCACGCGGGTAACGGCGAAGACCAGCACCAGCGAAAGCGCGAGCAGGGCGTAGATGGCGCCGTTGACGATGCCATCTTGCAACAGGATGAGGGCGATATCCGCGTCCACGGCGGGATCAGACGCGGGCTGGTGAGGTTGTTATTTGATGAGCACCCAGGCGCCGTTCTGGATGGTGACCATCACGCGGGCGCGGTCGTCCATCCCATTGTGATCACTGGTCGACATATTGACCACGCCGTTCGACAGGACAACCTCGTGCTCCTGCTCGATGGCGTCGCGGAGTGCGGCGCGGAATTCCGCAGTGCCGGGCTTGCCGGCCTTGAGCGCGGCGGGGATGGCTTGGCCGAGTTCGACGCCGGCGTCGAACATGTGGGCGGCGAAGGTAGAGAAGCTGCCCTCGCCGTATTTCTGGCCGTATTCGGCGACGAGCTTCGAGGCGATCGGCTTGACCGGGTTGCCGTCGGCGAGCTGATCAGGGACCAGGACAGGGCCGGCGGGCAGCACCGTGCCCTCGACATCCTTTCCGCCGACTCGCAGGAAATCTTGGTTGGTGACGCCGTGGGTCTGGTAGTAGGCGCCGGCGTAGCCACGCTCCTTGAGCGTCTTTTGCGGCAGAGCCGCGGGGGTGCCGGCCGCGCCGATCAGGATGGCGTCGGGGCGGCTGGCGATCAACTTGAGGACCTGGCCGGTGACGCTCTGATCGTTGCGGGCGTAACGCTCGGTGGCGACGATCTTGATGCCTTTGGCGTCAAATGCCTTGGTCGCTTCGGCGATCCAGCCATCGCCGTAAGCGTCGTTGAAACCGATGAAGCCGACGGTCTTGATGTTGTGGGTGGCCATGTGGTCGGCGATGCCACGGGCCATCAAACTGTCGTTCTGCGGCGTCTTGAAGGCCCAGCGCTTGGCGCCCTCGACGGGGGCGATGATCTTCTCGGAAGCGGCGAGCGCGATGAGCGGGACGTGCTTTTCGCCAGCGACGTCGACGAGGGCGATCGAGCCGGGGGTGGCGGTCGAGCCGATCAGCAGGTCGACATTGTTCTCGTCGATGAGCTTGCGGCCGTTAGCGACTGCGCGCGAGGCGTCGGTGCCGTCGTCGAGGACGATGTATTCGATGTTCTGGCCGCCGATCTCGGTCGGTAGGAAAGCGACGACGTTCTTCTCGGGAACGCCGAGGCTGGCGGCCGGTCCGGTGGCAGAGACGGTGATGCCGACCTTGATCTGACCAAGTGCCGGGCCCGCAAGCGCGGTCGCCGCAAGCGCCAAAGCTAGAAGCCGCATCGTTCGTCCCCCCGAATTCGAAGGGCGAGTGGTATGGAAGGGGTCGAGGGGTGTCAATCGGGAGCGCAGCCGACACCACGCTCCCAATCGCTTTAGGTGGCGGGGGTGGCGGGGGTGGTCGACTCGGTTGCGGCCGGGGTGTTGGCCGGGATGGCGGCGGCTAGGGCGGCAGTATTGGTCTCCAGCGTCTGGCGAGCGGCGGAGACGCCAGAGATCTGCGCGTCGGTGGCGCCGGCCGATTTGGCACTGTCTTCGGCGGCAGCGAGCTGGGCGGCGAGACCGCGGAAGGCGGCAGTGGCGCTGGCGATGACGGTGCTTTGGGCGGCGACATCGTCACGCAGCTGAGTCAACTCGCGATCGAAAGTTTCGGACATTCTCTTCAATTCGAGAAGGATAAGGTGCAGGGACGGCTTGGGCTGGCTTCGGGTGCCCTCGAGCACTCGGGCGAGCACGCATGTCAGCAGCGGTATGGCGCGTCCGCTCGATGCACTGGACGGCGGCGTCGCGTTGCTGGGCAGCGCCGACCTGGCGACGCAATGCGCCAGACCGAGAGCGACCGGGCCAGCACGGCCTTTGGCGCGGTGCTGACCATCGGCGCCACCTCCTACGATGTGGGGCCGGTGCTGACGATCGGCGGCGCAGTGGTCACGGTCGGCGGCGAGCCGCTGTTCGCCCAGCCGTCGCAATCGGTCACGTCGTGAGCGACGCTGCCTGGCAAAATACGCCGGAGCTGCGACTGGAAGTCGGCGGCAAGGTCTTTAGGGATTGGACCTCGGCAAAGCCGCCGTGCTGTCGCCAGTCCGGGCCCGGTCGACGGGGCGGCCTCACCAACCGCACTGCCGCCGGCCCAGGTGAACCAATCGCAAACGCAACGCAGCGCGATCCTATCTTCCGGGCGCCCGAATGAGCTGGTCGGGTGCAAGGTTGGCACGAGCGACCCGCATGACGAGCTGATCACAGCAGTGCGCTATACGCAGAATGATCAAGACGGATCGGTGACGGAATTGGATACGGTAGCGCCAGAGGCATACGACCTGGAGCCTTTGGGCGATCAGCATCGTCACAATGGGGTGGCGCGCGGCAGCAACGTCGGCAACACCGGGGTCGGACGCACCCCGGCCGGCACATCCCGGCGATGATCGACGAAGGCGTCGTTTAGTGACCGACGAGGTGGACGAGATCATCCATCAGTCGCGCGGCACCGTCGTGTTCGGCGAGGTGCGGTCGATCGACGATACCGGCGAGGCGCAGACGATCAGCGTGCAGACGCATGACGGCGTGCTGCGCAGCGGGGTCGAGGTCGCCAGCATCCACGGGTTCGGCACCAACCCGGGCGACGGCGCCGCGTGCATCCTGCTGGCGATCGGCGACGATCAGGCGCACCTGGTGGCGCTGCCGCTGATGGGGATGGGCACCCGCTTCGGCAGTTTGCCGAAGGGTGGCGTGGTTCTATACGACGACGCCGGCAACCACCTGAAATTCACCGCCGATGGAAATGCGACGCTGGCCGCAGCCGCATTGCTCCGCTTGGTGGTACAGACGCTGTCGATCGAGGCGCAGGCCGGCACCACGGTGCATGGTCCGGTGACATTTACCGACGCTGTCACCTTCCAGGCTGGCGTCACTTTCCAAGCCGACGTAACAATCGGTGGCGCGCTGCACGTCGGCGGTGCCGTCACCGGGGCCAGCTTCAACGGCCATACTTAACCGCCCCCATCACCTGTAGGGATTAACCGGCGAGCCCCGCCCGCGCGATGGTGCGGCCGTGCTGCTCGACCTCGCCATCGCCTGGGATCCCGTGCGCCGCCGCTGCGATCTGCGCGTCGATGGAAACGGCTTGGCGCTCGATACCTCGCCGCTGACGCCGCTGCTGCTCAGCCTGGGCAGCGACCGCCGCGCCGAACCCGACGACCCCCGCCAACTCGGCACCAGCTGGGGGGTAGGGCAGCGCGACAAGA
>CAXTDH010000192.1:0-6531 GCA_964242405.1 uncultured Rhizobacter sp.
ATCCGGGCCAACAGCTACCCGACGTGGCTGAGCGGCGACGTGCCGACGCTCACCGTCAAGGCGTTTCTTGTCACCTACGACTACGAGATGCAAGCCACGACCGGCGCCCTGGTGCGCTTCGCCGATTCGCTCTGCAGCCACTTCGGCGACCTGCAGGCCAACGGCCACCCGAAGTGGAAGCAGGTGCGGCTGGAGCTGCCGCCGTTGGCGCAAGGCTGGCGCTACTACCCGCCGATGGAGCAGCGGCTTCGCGCCTGCATCGCCGGCGGTGCACCGTCTGCTGCACCGAAATCGACCCGCGCCTGCTCGGAGCAGGAACGCGTCTTGGGACTTTGCAAAAGCTGACGTCGCGATGGCTGGTCGGCCTGGCAGATTCGTCATCCCGATCGGTCAGCGCCGATCCGCGATGGCCAGTCGGCCATCGCGGATCCGTCATCGCCAATTCATCGATGCGTTTCGCTAGGGCCGATTCAGCGCGAGCCATCGAAGGCCGTCGGCCGACTGCACGACCTGGAAGCGCGCACCGGTGTCGTCGCGCTGCACCGCGACGCCGTTGACGTAGAGCGAGCGCCGCAGCAGGTAGACGCCCTGCGACATGCCGTCGTTGACCGGGATGGTGAAGCTGGTGCGGTATTCGCCTGCCTGGTTGCCGCTGTTGGCCACCTTGCGAACCGGCTTGCCCCAGGTTTCGCCGACGCTGTCCAGCACGCCCAATTCTTCCTCGATCACGACGTTGGGTTCGCGCCGGCCCGGCACCGCGACGATGGTGGACGACACCGTCACCTCCTGGCCGCGACGAACCGCGCCGCGCGGCGAGACCTCCGAGCGGTAGGCGGTGACCACTGCCCGATCCGGCAGTTGGGCGTTGCGTTGCAGGTAGTCGGCCTCGACCTGTTGCGCGCTGCGTGTCTGCTCGGACTTGTAGCCGTTGACCAGGTAACAAGCGACCACCGCCGCCGCTGCGCAGGCAGCCCCGGTCTTGACCCGCTTGTTGCCGGAGGCGAGCGCCCCGCAGACGAGGGCGGCGCCGATGCCGACGATCACCGGGTTGCAGACGTCCCTGATCGATTGCGCCGGGGACGACGGAGCCGGGTCGCCGGGTCGGTCGGGCTGACGTGGAGGCGGCACGGCACAGCCGTTCACCAGCAGCGATGCGGCCACGAAGAGGGCGATGCGGGCGGTCACGAGGTACTTCATGCGAGGGAGCAACGGCGGCGAAGTGGCAGGTGGCGAGGTGGCGCCTTGTGCGGTGCAGCCCGCAGCCGCTCAGCGAATGACCACCCCGGCGCGGGCAGCGTCCTTGGCCTGCCGGGCAGTCGACGACAGCTCCTGAGCGCCGGGGCAACCGGGATAGGCCGCCACCGCGTCGGCCGCCTGCTGCAAGGCGACATCGTAGCTGCGGCTGGCGAGTGCACGCTGGCCGCCGCGCACCAGCACCTCGCACTCGATGCGCTTCGCGTCCACGGCCGGTGCCGGTGCCGGTGCCGGTGTCGGTAAAGACAGAGCAGACGGGGCAGGCGAGAGCGTCGGAGCCGGCACGGTCGACGGGACAGGCGTGGCACCGAGCCGAGGTGCCGGTACCGGCGCCTGCTCATTGCCCCCCGCCGGCCGGGTCGAGGCGACCGCCGGTCGGTCGCGGCTCCTGTCGTTCGGCCCCCGCGGGATCGCGGCTGCTTCGGCCAGCACCTTGCCGACCGCCCGAACGTACACGGCGTTGGGATGCGTCTCGCGAACCTTGGCGAGCGCATCGATCGACTTCTGCCGGTCGGCGCTGAAATGGACTGCGATCGTCAAAGCAGCCGTCGAACCGGGCTCGTTGCCGCCGAGCGCCAAGGTTTCCGAGTAGTTGGCCCAGGCACTGGTCCGGTCGGGCGCCATCAGGATCGTCCGCTCCAGCGTGGTGGACGCCTCTTGAAGTTGACCCGCCTGCATCAGCGCGAAGCCCAGGTTGTTGGTCACTTCCACGTCGGACGGATCGGCCTGCGCGCCGGCTCTCAACACTGGCACGGCGGCAACGGCGCTGCCGGCGCGCAGCAGCCGCAGGCCCTCGACATTGGCCGCCCGCGAGGCCTTGCGATCGCCCGGCGCTCCGGACGAGAACACTTTCAGAGCCTGGACCTGCGCATCGAGCCGCGACCAGTTGCCGTTCATCGCCAGGGACATCATCTGGGTGACCGCCGTCGTGGTGTCCGCCGATCCGGATGGCGGGGGCGGCTGGGGCACGCCGGCGGCGCTCGTCGCCGGCGACCCGGGAGAGGTCGGCGTCGCCGGAGTCGTCTGCTGCGAGGGCGTTGCCATCGCTTCCCGGCTCGCCAGTTCGCGCGCCTTGGCCTCGAGCGTCCGGGTGACCCGCGCCACGTCCGGGTTGTCGCGGTCGAGGCGGCCCGCCTTCTCGAGCGACGACCGTGCACTGTCGACGGCGCCTTCGCTCACCTCGGCCCGCGCCTGGGCGACCGCGTCGGCGGCAGACTTGCGCGCCGTGTCGATCGAGCGCCGCAGCGCCTGCATCTCGGGGCGCGACGCGCAACTGCCGGGCGGTGCCACCGCCAGCCGTGACGCCTGACGAAGCTGGCCGGCGCGGAGCTGCTCCTCGGCCTCCCGCCTGACCCGGTCGCAGGTCTCGGCGGCGACGACCAGCGGTTGCAGCGTCCGGTTCAGGGCCCGTGCGCGGTCCAGCGTCGGCCCCTGGCAGGCATTCAAGGCCAGGTTGACCTGAGCCTGCGCCGCGCGGAAGTCGCCCGCTCGTTGCAAGCCGAGGGCGGCTTCGAGCAAGCTGTCGCAGCGACTCGCGGACGGGCCGAACATCGCGTGCCAGGCCCACCACAGGCCTGCGGCCGCCACCACGGCCAGGACCAGACGGCGTTGCCCGCGAGCAGGCCGCGGCTGTGGGATGGCTGTCGTTGGGACGGCGGTCGATGGGACGGCGGTGGGCGGGACGGCACTCGACGGCACTGGGGCGGGCGGGACGGCACCGACAGGAGCTGCGGCGGGCGGGACGGCGGTAGCCGAAACCGCTGTCGGCGATGCTGCCGGCGGAATCGTCGCCCGGTTCGACGTACCCGACGCGACCGGGGCCAGCAGCTCCGCCGCGCCAGCACCCGGCGTCGGACTGCTGCCTGGCACGGTCGGTGACGCTGGGGGCGAGCCGCCACTGCCGGTCGGAAAGCGACTCTGCCTCGTCCCGCAAAACGGGCACCACGCCACGAGCCCGTAGTGGCGACGACCGCAAACCTTGTTCTCGCACGAAAGAGCCGTCGCTGGGCCGTCGTCCGCTTCGCTCATCGCCTGTCGTTCCGAGACCCGGCTGTCACCGGCCATCGCCCCTGCATCATTGAACCGACGACGGCGGCGGCAGCGGTGGAGGTGCCATCGGCAGGGGTGGCGGCGCCGACAGCAGCGCCGCCAGCTCCGGCACCTGCCCGAGCGGCAGCCAGGTCGCGAAACCCTGCCGCCAGACGAGGCTGGCCGGCTGCAGCCGACCGGTCGCCAGGAACTCCTGCAGATGCTGCGCCGTGTACGGGCCGGCCGTCTGGTTGTTCACCGCCACCATGTACTGATAGGAGGGCAAGGCCGGAATCGGTGGCGGCAGCTGCATTCCCTCGGGCAGGGGTGGTGCGCCGATCGCCCCGGAAGGCGAGGCCGCTTGCTGTTCGACTTTTGCCCACTCCGCGGCAAAGTCCTTGCGCAGGATGAGCTTCGCCCGCGGTCCGTCGTCGGGATCCGCTTCGCGGACTTCCCATTCGTAGGCGTCGCCCTCCGAACCCTCGGCCACGCTGGTCCAGACCGGCATCGAATCCAGCGCCCGCGTCTCGAGCGCGATGAACTCCGCCTCCTTGAGTCCCTTGCGCAGAGCCCGCGCCTTCAATTCGCGCGCCGCTTCGCCGGCCATCGCGCTGGCGAAACCTTTCCTCGGCACCTCCAGCCCGGTCTCGTCCGGCACCAGCCGCGCGGCGTAAACCTGGTTTTCGTAGAAGCCGGCGAGCGTCGCCAACAGGCCCATGCCGGTCGCGTCGAGCGCGTCGAGGCGGTCGTTCACCTGCCCGGCGATCTGGTCCCGGTAGGCGACCGGCAGGCCGTTCTGGCGGAACGCCCGCTCGTTGCCCATCTTCAGGCTCTCGCCCCGCCGGACCTGCAACTGGTACTGGCCGGCCGGCGGCGTGCGCTGTGCCGAGCGCGTCAACACACCCAGCATCACCGCCAGCAGGTAGGTCTTGAAGTCGTCGGCCAGGGCGTTCAGCTCGTCCATGCTGGTGACGAGCGGATGCGCGAACTGCGTCGAATCGATGTGGGTGTGGACGGGGATCTTCTCGCTCTCCTTGCGATAACTGGTGCGCCAGGATTCGAGCCCGCGCAGCACCGTGAGCGGAATGCCCGACAGCTCGCAGAAGCAGACGGCCCGCCCCGACACACCCGTCTCGACGATGCCCAGCTGGTTGCCGGTGATGACCCCGGTCGGCAGGCTCTCGATGATCTCCGCGCGAAACCGGCGCTCGAAGTCGGCCGCGTTCGCCACGCCGATGAAGCACTTGTACTGGTCTGCCACCGGCGTGTAGTCACGCGAGAGATTCGCGTCGATCCACGGCATCGCCCGGCTCAGCAGCTCGCTGAAGCGGCGCTGCCGCTCGGTCGGGCTCATCTGCTCGAGAGCGGCCATCAACGGGTCTTGTTCCGCTTGGCCGTCGGCGTCGGCATCGGCCGCGCCTTGCGCGATCTTGCGCTCGGCCATGCGTTTGACCTTGCCAAGCAGCACCGCCCGCTCGCCGGGTTCGGCGAGCATCGGGAACAGCACCCGCGAGCCGCCGATGTCCTTGAAGGATTCGTCGGCCCATTCACGCAGCGTCTCGGCCCGGGGCAGCGGCACCTCTCGAGCCGGCGCCTCGACGATGATGTAAGTCGCGTGGCTGCGCTTCAGATCCTGGCGCAGGTTGTCGACGCTCGCCTGCAGGCTGGCGAGCATCTGCAGCACCGATTCACGGCCGGCCTGCAACTCGCCGACCAGCCCGTTCCAGGTCGCCTGCCCCGAGGCGTCGACGCCCGAGCGGTCGCCGAGCCAACGCGACAGGTCGGCCATCAGGCGCGCCGCCTCGTGCGCCGCCTTGGCCCGCAGGTGGAACTTCAGGAAGTTGGCGATCTCGGTCTTGAGCTGGTCCATGACGAGCACGGCCTGCTTCTCGCCACCGCCGAAGAAGCCGCCACGCGTCTGCTCGAGGTTGCCCATCAGCCGCTCGTACTCGTGGGTGCGAACGGCGTCCTTGATCTCCTGGTATCGCGCGGCGTTCAGATCGAGCGCGGCGATCAGCCCGGTGCTGCTGTTGGCCAGGCGATCCTTGATCTGCTCGACCAGCGACAGCACATACTCGAGCCCGCCGTACTGCTTGTTGTCGAGGTAGGTGTAGAGCTGGTCGCGGATGCGCTCGCGGGTCTGGGCGAAGAGCAGGCCGCGCTGGCGTGCCACCCGGTCTTCGGTGGTGTCGGCGGTCGAATCCTGGTCGCGGATCGAATCGCGCTCGAGCTGCTTGACGAGCTCGCGAATCTGCGCGCCCCATTCGTCGCGCTTGAAGCCGGCTTTGATCGCCTCGAGGCGGTCGTCGACCTTCTGCTGCACGCCGGCGAGCAGGCTGCCCTGCTTGTCCTTGAGCAGCTCGTCGACCACCCGGTAGTCGACGAACTCGCCGGAACTGCGCCGCAGCTCGACGTTGCGCGACGAAAACACTGGGAAATCGCTGAAGGGCGCCGGCGCCAGTAGCAGGTGGTCGGCGCAGAACTGGTCGCGCTGCTTGTCGGTCGCGCGGTTGGCCGGCTGCTCTCCACCCGCCGCGCCGCCGGCCACGCCGCCCGCCACGCCGAAGAACGCCCTCAGCATCTCGCCGGCCCAGGCGTGGGCGCGCAGGTCGCGGCGGAACTCCTGCTGGGTGTCGAGCACCGCCTGGCCGAAGGCCGAGTAGCCCTTGTAGTAGTTGAGCTTCATGTCGCCGTAGCGGCCGACCGTCACCGGCGGGCTGAGCGGCACGATCTTGTGCTGGCGCTGGTTGACGGCGATCGAGCGCTTCTTGTTGGCGAAATCCGCGGAGGCGAAGTTCTCGAACAAGGCGTCCGACACCATCTGGTAGACGTCCTTGATGTCGCTGGTGTGCTGCTGCGCGACGTTGCCGGAGTCGACCAGGTACACCTCGTCGAACGGCCGGGTGGCGAGCGTCGGCTTGTCGTAGGCATCCCAGCGGGTGATGAAGCGGCCGACCGCGCCGCCGCGCATGGCCGTCTCGAGTTCCATCAGCGCGGCGTAGCCGTTGGCTTCGGTGCGGTCCTTGCCGGCGCCCTGGAAACCCGAGGGCATCAAGGCCACCAGCTCCACTTCGGCCGAACTCACCTCGTCACGCGCAATCGAGCCGGCGAGCCAGCCCATGTCGAGGAAGGAGCCGGCACCCGTGCCGCCCGCCAGCGAGCAGGCGACGACGATGCGGAACTTGTCCTGCTCGAGTTCGAGGCCGAGGCGCTTCAGCTGCGTATCCTTCGAGAGCCCCGATTTCAGGC
>CAXTDH010000193.1:0-6450 GCA_964242405.1 uncultured Rhizobacter sp.
ATGATCTTCCAGGAGCCGATGACCGCGCTCGACCCGGTGTTCACCATCGGCCAGCAGATCGGCGAAGCCTGGCGCGCCCACTTCCCCGAGCGTGCGGGCGACACCCGGCAACGCACCATCGACATGCTCGACCGGGTCGGCATCCCCCTGCCCGCGCGTCGCCACGACGACTATCCGCACCAGCTCTCGGGCGGCATGCGGCAGCGGGTGATGATCGCCATGGCGCTGATCTGCGAGCCGAAGCTGCTGATCTGCGACGAGCCGACGACCGCGCTCGACGTGACGGTGCAGGCCCAGATCACGCAGCTGCTGCGCGACATCAGCGACCGCACCGGATGCGCGCTGCTCTTCATCACCCACGACCTCGGGGTGGTCGCCGAGACCTGCACCCGGCTGCTGACGATGTATGCCGGCGAGGTGGTCGAGGACGCGCCGATCGACGACGCCCTGACGCGGCCGCGCCATCCCTACACCTCCGGCCTGCTGCGGTCGTTGCCGCGCCTGACGGCACGTCGCGCGCGGCTCGGTTCGATCCCCGGGCGGGTGCCGTCGCCGGCGGCGATGCCGGCCGGCTGCCGGTTCCGGGCGCGCTGCTCGCACGTCGACGAACCGGTCTGCGCCCGGGAGCAGTGGCTGCAGCCGATCGCCGGGCCGGACGCGCCGGCGACGCGCGAGGTGCGTTGCTGCCGGGCCGAGGCGTTGCAGCTGCCCGGGGCCGTCGCATGACGAGCGTCGTCGGTGCGGTCGCCGCCGCCCCTCATCCCTTGATCGACGCCCGTAGCCTTCGGATCCTGTTCCCGACCCGCGACGGCTCGCAGACGGTCAAGGCGGTCGACGGCGTCGACTTCCAGGTCCGCGCCGGCGAGACCTTCGGCATCATCGGTGAATCCGGATCGGGCAAGACGACGCTCGCCCGGGCGCTGGTGTCGCTCGTTCGGCCCGTCGCGGGCAGCATCCTCCAGGACGGCGTCGACCCCGCCAGCCTCGGCCACGCCCGGCTGCAACGCCATCGGCGCGACTATCAGATCATCTTCCAGGACCCGCATGCGGCGCTCGACCCGCGCGCCCGCATCGTCGACTCGGTGATGGAGCCGCTGGAAGTGGCGGGCACCGGCGACCGCGCCAGCCGCCGACGTGCGGCGCTCGATGCGCTGGCGCGAGTCGGCCTCACCGCCGAACTCGCGCAGCGCTTTCCGCACCAACTTTCGGGCGGCCAGAAGCAGCGGGCCAACATCGCCCGGGCGATCACCCTGCGGCCGAAGCTGATCGTCTGCGACGAGGTGGTGGCCGCGCTCGACGTCTCGATCCGGGGCGATATCCTCAACCTGTTCGCCGACCTGCAGCAGGATTTCGGCCTGACCTATGTGTTCATCACGCACGACCTGTCGGTGGTGGCGCACATCAGCGACCGGGTGGCGGTGATGTACCTCGGTCGCTTCCTGGAAGTGGGCCCGAGCGCCGAGTTGAACACCGGGCCGCTGCACCCTTACACCGAGGCGCTGCTGGCGGCCGAGCCGGTACCGTTGCCGTCGCACCTGCGGCCGCCGCGGCGCATCACCTTGCAGGGCGACATGCCGAGCCCCGTCGACCCGCCGTCGGGTTGCCGCTTCCGCACCCGTTGCCGACATGTCCAGCCGCGTTGCGCCGCGGAGGTGCCGACGCTGCGGGCGCTGCGGCCGGATCACCTCGTCGCTTGCCATTTCGCAACCCCGGACGGCCCGCCGACGGTGGTCAGCGTGGGGGCCGACCGGGCCGAGACGCTGGCGGCGACCGCATGACACCTCGAGTACCTGAACCGGAGACCAGCGCCATGAACCGCACCCCCTGCCCCTCATTCGCCATCGATGCCCGGATGCTGCGTCGACGAGACGCCCTCGGCCTGGCGGCGGCGGCGCTCACCGCCGCGACCGGCCTGCCGGCGTTCGGCCAGGCGGCGCCGAAAAAAGGCGGCATCCTGAAGATCTCCGCTCCGGCAAACCCTTCGAGCCTCGACCCGGCGACCGGCGGCTCGGGGCAGGACCATCCCTTCCTCTGGACGATCTACGACACGCTCGTCGAATGGGATGAAGCGACGCTCAAGCCGAAGCCCGGCATGGCCGAATGGAGCTTCGCCGAGGGCAACAGCCTGCTGCTCAAGCTCAAGCCCGGCATCCAGTTCCACGACGGCACGCCCTGCGACGCAGCCGCCGTCAAGTTCAACCTCGACCGCAACCGCGGCGACGCCCGCTCGAACCTGAAGGCCGACCTGGCGAGCATCACCGCGGTCGAGGTCACCAGCCCGACCAGCCTCAAGCTGACCTTGAGCCAGATGGACGCGGCCCTGCCGGCGATCTTCTCGGATCGCGCCGGCATGATGGTCTCGCCGACGGCGGTCAAGGCGCTCGGCAACGACCATGACCGCAAACCGGTCGGCGCCGGGCCCTGGAAGTTCGTCAGCTGGGCCGACAACCAGAGCATGGTCGTGACCCGCAACGAGCACTACTGGCGGCCCGGCCTGCCGCTCTTGAACGGCATCGAGTTCGCCATCATCCCGGAGCTCGCGACCGGGCTGCGGTCGGTGGTGTCCAAGCAGAACCACCTCGCCTACTTCCTGTCGGCCCGGTTCCGGCCGATCGTCGAGCGCGAGAAGACGCTCGCGCTCGTCACCGGGCCGACGCTCTACTGCCTGCAGCTCTACTTCAACTACGCCCGGCCACCGTTCGACAACCTGAAGCTGCGCCAGGCCGTCAACCTGGCGATCGACCGGGACGCCTTCGTCAAGGCCTCGCTGAACGGCCTGGGCGAAGCGGCGCGGATGAACCTGCCGAGCACCCACTGGGCCTATGACAAGTCGGTCGCCGGCCTCTACTCCTATGACCCGGAGCGAGCGAAGAAGCTGATGGCCGAGGCGGGCCTCGCCAGCGGCATCGAGGTGTCGATGGGCAACTACACCGATCAGGATTCGGTGCGCCGCGGCGAGATCGTCACCGAGCAGCTCGGCAAGATCGGCATCCGGATCAAGCTGTCGGCGGGGACGATCCCCGAGATCAGCGGCCAGTTCTTCGGCACCGAAAAGAAGTTCGACATGCTGCTTTCCGCCTGGACAGGCCGTCCCGACCCGAGCATGAGCTACTCGCTGATGTACGCCAAGGGCGCTTACTACAACGCCGGCCGCGGTGAGTTCTCACCCGAGTTGACGGCGCTGCTGCAAGAAAGCCGCTCGCGCGAAGACATCGATTTCCGCCGCGGCGTGTTTGCCAGGATCCAGCGGATCGTGATGGAGAACGCACTCGTGGCGCCGCTCGCCTTCCAGTTCGAGATGGACGCGCTCGCATCGCAGGTCAAGGGCTTCAAGCCGAACCTGCTCGGCAAGCCGAAGTTCAACGACGTCTGGATCGACGCCTGAATGACCGGGGTGGATCGCCCGCTGCTGCGCCGGCTCGGCGGCTCGAACCTGGCAGTACGACGGCTGCTGCAGGCGGTGCCGGTGCTCGTCTTCGCCACCTTCGTCGTCTTCGGGCTGTTGAAGCTGGTGCCCGGCGACATTGCGGTCGCGCTCGCCGGCGACAACGCGAGCGATGCCCGCATCACCGAAATCCGCCATCTCTATGGCCTCGACCGGCCGTTCCTCGTCCAGTACGGCAGCTGGCTCGGCCATGCGGCGCAAGGCGACCTGTCCAAGTCGCTGATGTCGGGCGAGCCCGTCGGCACCTCGATCGCCCGCTGCCTGCCGGCGACGCTGCTGATCGTCGGCCTGGCACTGGCGGTCGCATTGCTGCTCGGCGTGCCGCTCGGCATCGCCGCGGCGGCCCGGAGCGGCGGCGCGGTCGATGGCGCCTTGATGACGCTCGCCTCGATGGGCGTCGCCGTGCCGAATTTCTGGCTGGCGATGGTGCTCATCGCCCTCTTCGCGCTGCAGCTCGGCTGGCTGCCCGCGACCGGCTCGGTGCCGCTGACCGAGAACCCCGGGCAGGCGCTGCAGCATGCGCTCCTGCCGGCGCTGGCGATCGCCGCCGGCGGCGTGGCCGAAGTGGCGCGCCAGCTGCGCTCGTCGCTGGTCGACATCCTGGGTTCGCAGCAGGTGCGCACCCTGCACGCCAAGGGCTTGTCGCCGGCCGCGATCCTCTGGAAGCACGGGTTGAAGAACGTCGGCATCAACCTGTTGACGGTCGTCACGGTGCTCTTCAACCGGATGCTGGGGGCGACCGTCGTCGTCGAGGCGGTGTTCGCCATCAACGGCATGGGCAGCCTGATCGTCCACGGCGCGATCGCCCGGGACTTTCCCGTGGTGCAGGGCGTGGCGCTGGTGATGGTGCTGATCGTCGTCGGCGTCAACCTGGCCGCCGACATGCTGTACGGCGTGATCGACCCGCGGGTGAAGTAGGCCATGCGATCGGTCGAGCAACCGGGTGCAACGGCGATCGAAGGGCCGCCGTTGCAAGCGGAGCCGGCGCGCTGGTTGCAGTTGCGCCTCCGGCAGCTCGGCCACTGGCTGCGCAGCGACTTGCGCGCCGCTGTCAGCCTCGGCTTCCTGCTCGCCCTGGTGCTGCTGTCGATCCTGGCACCGTGGATCGCGCCCTGGTCGCCGACCGCCCAGGACCTCAACGACACGCTGGCACCGTCGTCGCCCGCCCACTGGCTCGGCACCGACGACCTGGGCCGCGACATCCTCAGCCGCTTGATCCACGGCGCACCCGTCACTCTCTACGCGAGCGTGCTGGCAGTCGGCGTCGCGGTGCTGCTCGGGGTGCCGGTCGGCCTGGTCGCCGGCTACCTCGGCGGCTGGTTCGACGAAGTGGTCGGCCGCATCATCGACACCCTGCTGTCGTTCCCGGCGATCGTGCTGGCGATCGCCGTCACCGGCGCCCTTGGCATCGGCCTGACGCACGCGATGATGTCGGTCGGCATCGTCTTCGCGCCGCAGCTCGCCCGGCTCGCCCGTGCCCGGACGCTGGTGGTTCGGCAGGAGCTGTACGTCGATGCGGCGCGAAGTTTCGGCGCCTCGACGGCCCGCATCCTGTGGCGCCATGTGCTGCCCAATGCCATCCAGCCGGTGATCGTGCAGGTCACGTTGCTGCTGGCCGGGGCGCTGCTGGCAGAAGCGAGCCTCAGCTTCCTCGGCCTCGGCATCCAGCCGCCGAACCCGAGCTGGGGCGCGATGCTGGCGCGCGCCTACCAGAACATGGAGATCGCGCCGGGGCAGATGGTCGCGCCCGGCCTGGCGATCGCCTTCACCGCCCTTGCTTTCAACACCCTCGGCGAGTCGCTGCGGGTCGCACTCGATCCGACCATGAAGCCGCTCTGAACGTCATCCGCCCGACGCGCGGTTCTTCCGGAACGCCGTCGCCCTCGACCCACCACTCGCGCCCGTCACCATGAGCCAACGAGACGAAGACACCCTGCTGGCGGAGCTCGCCGCGCTTCAGCAACGCCATTGGCCGGAGAACGTGCCGCGCACGCCCACCTACCCGTTCGGCGATATCGCCCTCAGCGACTACCTGCGCCGCTGGGCGGAGCAGACGCCCGACAAGGTCGCCATCGTCTTCTACGGCCACGAGACCACCTACCGTGAGCTCGACGACCTGAGCGACCGCTTCGCCGCCTTGCTGGCCGGCGGCGGCGTCCGGCCTGGCGACCGGGTCGCGGTGATGCTCGGCAACTGCCCGCAGTTCGCGATCGTCTTCTTCGGCATCTTGAAGCTCGGCGCAGTCCATGTGCCGGTCAATCCGCTCTTCAAGGAGCAGGAGACGCTCTACGAGTTGACCGACAGCGGCGCGACGTTGCTGGTGGTGCTCGACCAGCTGGCCGAGATGGCTGCCCGGGTGCTGCCCAAGACCTCGGTCGGCCACAGCTTTTTCACCAGCTACCACGACCTGCTGCCGGAGCGGCCGGCCTTTACCGTGCCGGCGAGTGTGCTCTTGCCGAGGCTCCTACCGGCCGGTATGAGTGACCTGATGCCGGCGATCCGCGCCTGCGGCCTGCCGCTTCCCCCGCATGTGGCCGATCCGGACGCCGTCGCCGCCCTCAACTACACCGGCGGCACCACCGGCATGCCGAAGGGTTGCGTCCACACCCAGCGCGACATGGTCTACACGGCGGCCACCGCCTGCACCGTGCCGAACCACATGACGGCCGACGACGTGCTGATCAACTACATGCCGCTGTTCTGGATCGCCGGCGAGGACATGGGGCTGATCTTCCCGGTCTTCATCGGTGCCACCGTGGTGACGCTCGCCCGCTGGGACGCCGGCAGCGCCATCGAGGCGATCGAGCGCTACCGCGTGACCCGCGCCAGCATGGTGGTCGACAACGCCGTCGACCTGATGGAGCACCCCGCCGCTTCACCGACGGCATTGCGCTCGCTGACCGCAACGCGTGTGTCGTCGTTCGTCAAGAAGCTGAACCCGTCGTACCGGCAGCGCTGGCTCGCGCTCACCGGGCTGTCCCGCGAGGTCGCGCTGGGGACCAGCT
>CAXTDH010000194.1:0-105 GCA_964242405.1 uncultured Rhizobacter sp.
CCGGCGCAGCGGGCGAGGTAGAACGCGCCGATCACCTCGCCGTACACGTCGAGCTGCACTTGGCCGGCCGCGCCGTTGCCGATCCGCACCGGCGCGGACCCTTCG
>CAXTDH010000194.1:115-6413 GCA_964242405.1 uncultured Rhizobacter sp.
GACGAGATGAGGTCGGCAGTGCCGATGCCCATGCCCATGCCCATGCCCGTGCCACCGGTGCCCGGGCCGCCCATGCCAGTCCCGCCGACGCTTCGTATCCGGGCAGCCAGGGCAGTTCGTACTCCGTCAACCGCCGTTCGCCGGCGACGCCGTACATGATCTGCAGGCGGCCCGGATCGCCCGCCACGGCGCGCACCAGCCAGTCGCGCCAGGCGCCGGCCTCTTCGACGAAGCCGGTGCGGAGCAGGGCAAAAAGGGTGAAGGTGGCGTCGCGCAGCCAGCAATAACGGTAATCCCAGTTCCGTGCGCCGCCGATGAATTCCGGCAACGAGGTCGTGGCAGCGGCGATGATGCCACCGGTTTCCCAGTGG
Source organism: uncultured Rhizobacter sp. (assembly GCA_964242405.1). Classification (GTDB taxonomy): domain Bacteria; phylum Pseudomonadota; class Gammaproteobacteria; order Burkholderiales; family Burkholderiaceae_C; genus LMDS01. The sequence goes on from CAXTDH010000194.1 coordinate 487, forward strand.
GTCAGCGCCTTCAGGGTGAGCAGCGAGCGCCGCACGGCCTCGGGCGCCTTGACCAGGCCGTCGATGGAGCCGACCCAGCTCGTCGCGGCGTTCGTCACCCTCTGCAAGGCGGCGGCGGTGTCCAGCGGGGCCGGCGGCGACCGATAGGAGGGCGACCAGCTCAAAGTGAAGCCGACCTCCTCGCCAGCCGCGACCATGAATTCGCCGCGGCTGCGCATGTCCTCGCCGCGGACGGGCACGGTCGACCTCAGGACGAGGCGGTCCGGCCCGGCGGTGAGGTGCAGGCTGCCGTCGTCCTGCCGGGCGACCCAGGGCACGACGCAGCCGTAGTCGAACCGCACCACCAGCTCGGTCTGCATCTCGACCGCCCCGCGAACGCCGCGCACCAGGCGGATCAGGTCGGAAGCGCCCTCGCGGCGCGACATGAAGTCGGTCACCCGGACGAGGCCGTCGGCCGTCTCGAAGTCGGTCTCGAGCACCAGGGTGTCGCCGGCGTAGCGGCGCGTGATGCGAACCTCGGCCTCGACCGGCGCGATGCGCCAGCGGCCATGATCCGGCGTGCCGAGCAACGAGGCGAAACACGCCGGGCTGTCGAAGCGCGGCATGCACATCCAGTCGATCGAGCCGTCGCGGCCGACCAGCGCCAGGCTTTCACGGTTGCCGATCAGGGCATAGTCTTCAATGCGGTTCGGCATGGCCTGCTGATGTATTTCGCCTTCGGTTGCTCGACTCGCCGGAATGGAAAAGCCGCGACAAGGGCACTTGCCCTGTCGCGGCATTGTCCGGCTTGCGGCCGAGCGGCGCGGCTCAGCTGTCCGGTGGCCCGGCGGGCGTCGATTCGCCTCGCCCGGAGGGTGAGATGCCGACGTTGCGCGCAGGCGCAGCCGCCGGGGCAGCGGCGGGCGCGACTGGAGGCGGTGCGCCCCCCGGCCGGCCGGAGGGGCCCGGCATCGGCGGGACTGGCATGGGCGGCCCGGGCACCGGTGGCATGGGCATGGGCATGGGCATCGGCATGGGCACTGCCGACCTCATCTCGTCTTCGCTCCACGGGCGCGCCGGGGTTGCCCCCTGGTCGGGCGCGGACGAGTTGCCCTGGTCAGCGGGGACGATCGGGTCGGGTTTTCGAGTCTTGCCCATGAGATTCCCATCGAAGGACCACCATCAAACGACCACCATCTGCATCAGCGACCTGGCGTTGTCGCCGAAGTAAGGCGAATATATCTCCAGCGGCTGGTTGTTCGGACGGTAGCTGTTGTGGCCGTTGACGAGGTTGGTCGTGCCGAGGCCCAGGACCCACGGGCCGCCACTGCAACCACCGGTCATGCTGCAGCCGATGCCGATCGGTTGCGGCGAGCCCGGCACCGATCCGTCGTTCGCGTAGGGGGCGGTGTCCTGGTACATGCGCTCGCCGTTGAACGGGGGTGCCGCCGGATAGCCGAGAGACGTCCAGATCTGGTTGCGTGGGTAATTCCAGGCAAAGCCGAGCCATCCGGTCACCTGGCTGAGCATCTTTCCATTCAGCGGATTGAGAATGGCGGCACCCATGTCTTCGAAAAGGCCACCCGGATTGCCCTTTTGATACCAATTGGTCCGGCAGAACAATTGGCGCACGCTGAAGTAGCCGAACGGTGCCACATGATCCTTGTAAGCCGGCGCGAAGAGCATGTTGGTCGACCAGCCGCTCGGCTGCCCGTTGCCCGAGTGCACGCAATGGCCGGCAGTCCAGATGCCGTTCTTGCCGATCGCCGCAGCCGAAGCGACATAGCTGTTGCCGTTCTGCTTGAAGAACAGCTTGCCGACCGTGCAGTACGGATACGTGGTGTACGGGACCAGGACTTCGTGCTGGTTGAAAGGTGGCGGGTAGGGGTAGCCGGTGACCTTGTCGTCGGTCGGGCCGTCGTCGCCGTCGCCGCTGCTCGGCAGGCCGCCGGGCGACATGCTGCCACCCTTGGCGGAGGGTGACTTCAGGCTTTCGATGTAGTCGGCCACCATCGATTCGGTGATCTCGGGAACGGGATACGGTTCAGCCGCGAGAAAGTCTTCGGTGGTCCATTCCGCTGCAGCCTGCAGGCTGGATTCCGGCGAGGCGGTAATTCCATTGCGCGAATTGGACGTCGTGGATGTCGATGCCATTGCTATTTCCTTGGAGTCGGTGTTTGCGAAGTCACGCGAACGGCGTTCACGTGAAAGACAAGCGTATGGGCATCGCTCGGCAAATCCGATATCCAATGGTCAGTGCATTGGTTCGCTAATTAGGGGGGCGGATGCACACCGCGCAACCTGGTCACACGATCGGCCGTGCGCCCGGCGGGCTCAGGCGGTGAGCGAGCCGTAGCTGCCCGGCCGTCGGTCCGACAGGTAGGTCAGCCGAGCCGCCGTCGGGGCGGGCGAGCCGATCTCGACGATCAACAGTTCCGGGCCGGCGCCGGCCTGCGCGAGCAGCGTGCCATCCGGCCCGGCCACGTTGCTCAGGCCACCGTAGACCCGTTCGCCGTCGTCGCCGCAGCAGTTCACGTAGGCAACGACGACCTGGTTCTCGTAGGCACGGGCCGGCACCAGCAACCGGGGCACCGCCTCGAAGCCCTGCATGTTGGCGGTCGGCACGATGATCAGGTCCGCTCCGGCGAGTGCGAGGTTGCGCACCGCTTCGGGAAACTCCACGTCGTAGCAGATCAGCAGGCCGATGCGCCAGCCGGCGAGCTCGAAGAGCGCCGCCTTGCCGTCGGATGCCTGGAAACACCGGCGCTCGGTGGCGCCGTAGAGATGCGTCTTGCGGTAGTGGGCAAGAAGGGCGCCGCTTGCGTCGACGGCCTGGACGGCGTTGTAGATGGCGCCGGGAGCGCCGGCTGCGCCGGGAGCGCCAGGAGCGCCGGGAGCGCCAGGAGCGCCGGGAGCGCCGGGAGCACCGGAAGCGCCTGGAGTGCCTGGAGTGCCTGGAGCGCCTGGAGCGCCGACGGCGCTGACCTCACAGGTCGTATCCCGCTCGGGAAAGCCCCAGACGATGGCGATGCCCAACTGCCGGGCCAGGCCCGCGACTGCCCGGGCGCTCGGGCCGTCGGCCGGTTCGGCGAGCCGTTGCAGCGTCGGCAAATCGAGCGAGTAGCCGGTCAGGAACATTTCGGGGCAGACGAGCAGGCCGGCTCCCGCCGCAGCAGCGTCGAGGAATGCCGTGCGCAGCCGCGCCAGGTTGCCGGGGACATCGGCCGAACGCTGCTCGCATTGCCAGAGAGCGATCTTCATCGGCGGGCTGGGTTCAGGCGCTCTTCAGGCGCCGCACAGGCGACTGGTCAACCACGTTGCCGTGCCACGCGCTCGGATCCGTTCAGCCGGGCAGGGCGATCGGCCCGAGCGCCGGGTACAGGTCGCCGGGGCCCGGATTGACGGGATGCGTCCGGCCGCCGAGGTGGTGCAGGATGCCCCAGACCGCGTTCAGCGATGTCTGCACCGCGCCCTCCACCCAGGCCGGCGTCCACGACACGTCGTCGCCGGCGATGAAGATGCCGCGCTCGGCCGCGGGCAAATTGTGCTGCATGAAGTGGCCGTACATGCGGTGGTTGTAGCGGTAGTGCCCCGGCAGCGCACCCTTGAAGGCGCCCAGAAAATGCGGATCGGCCTCCCACGAGATCGTGATCGGGTCGCCGATGATGTGGCGGGCGATGTCGAGCGTCGGGTAGATCTTCTTCAGCGCCGCGAGTGCCAGCCGGACGCGCTTCTCGGGCGGGTGCGGCAGCATCTTGAGCGCGTCGCTCATCCAGGCATAGGAAAGGCAGATCACGCCCGGCTTGCCCTCGCCATGGTCGAAGAGGTAGGTGCCGCGGGTCAGGCGGTCGGTGAGCGTCATGCTCATCGAGTCACGGCCGGTGGTGGGGTCGACGTCCTTCCAGAACGGCCGGTCGACCATGACGAAGGTCTTCGAGGACTGCATGTAGCGCGTCCGGTCGAGCGCCATCCAGAGTTTTTGCGAGAAGAGCCGCTCGTCGCAATCGATCTGGGTCGTCAGCAGCCAGCTCTGGCAGGTGACGAGCACCGCGCCGTAGCGGCGGCTGTCGCCCCAACAGTCGGTGACCTCCATCCGGCCGTCCTCCGCCCGCGCGATGCGCGTGACGCCCGCCCGCGGCGCGCCGCGGTGGAGCGAGGCGAGGGTGGTGCCGGCGGGCCAGTGGGCACAAGCGTCCGGCGCGTGCGTCCACAGGCTGCACGGCACCTGCTGGGCGCCGCCGACGATCAGCCGCTGGTTTTCGTCGCACTGCGTCAGCACGACCCGCAGGATCTCGAGCATCGAATTCGGGAAGTCCGAATCCCAGCCGCCGGTGCCGAAACCGACCTGGCCGAACACCTCGCGGTGCTGGAACGACAAGGGCGCGAAGGCCTTCGAGGTGGCGACGAAATCGTAGAAGGTGCGGTCGTCCCAGAGCGGCACGAGGGCGTTCCAGAGCGCCTTGAGCGTCGGCACGTCGCGGGCGCGGACGGCCTGCTGCAGCGCCTCGAAGCCGACGCCGTCCTCGAGCGCCGTCGCCCAGGCGTCGGCCACCTCGCGAAACATCGGCGGCAGGTCTGCCAGCGTCCGGCCGTAGTGGGTCTGGCCTTCGAGGTCGATGACGGTGCTGCCGGCGGCCGGCGTCAGCGGGTTGGGGAAGGGCGCGCTCTGCAGGCCGAGCAGGTCGACGTAGTGGTAGAACGCCGTCGACGACACCGGGAACCGCATCCCGCCCAGCTCGGCGATCACGCCGGCGCCGCCGTCGAAGGCCTGCGAACGCAACCGGCCACCCATCTTCGACGATTCGTACACGACCGGCTTCAAGCCGAGCTTCATCAGCTCGTAGGCCGCGACCAGCCCGGCGATGCCGGCGCCGACGATCGCGACCTCGGTGCCGTGCTGTTCGGGCGGCAGTTCGCCGAGGCCGGCCGGGTGGCGGATCCAGTCGTCGAAGGCGAACGGGAAGTCGGGGCCGAAGATGGTGACCGGCGGGGTGGCCGGGCTGAACGAAGATGGCCGGCCCGGCTCCGGCCGCCGTTCGTCATCACCGGCACGGCCGGGCTCGCGCGGTGGCGGCTGGGTCACGGCCGGTCAGGCGAAGGGGTTGACGAGGCGCACGCCGGCGAGGATGGCGCCCGTGTTCATGTCCTCGCTCAGCAACTGCACGCAACCGCTCTGGCGGGCCGCCTGCACGATGAGGGCGTCCCAGAACGAGACGCGGTGCAACTGGTGCACATCGAGTGCCGAGGCGATGAGATCGGCCGTCGCCGGCACGATTTCGAGCCGCCGGTAGGTCATCAGGCGCAGCCGCACCAGGTCCAGCGGCAGCAGCAATTTGCGCATCGCGACGTTGACGAATTCCTGCAGGACCTGCGTCGAGATGACGCCGCTGCCAGCCTTGAGGTGCGACGCGACCAGCTGCCCGGCTACTTCCCGCTTGACCGGGTCGTCGGCGTCGTCGATGTACACGAGGACGTTGGTGTCGATGAAGCTACGCACGCTCGTTGATTTCGTCGCGGTTGAACTTCCAGCCGTTCAGCCGCCCGGGAGTCTCGCGTGATGACTTCAAAAAGGCCTCGATCTCGGCATCGAGCTGCGCCTGCCCCGCCAGCCGCTCGAGGTACTCGCGAACCACCTGGTTGAGGCTCTTGCCCATGGCCTGCGCGGCTCCGCGTGCGCGCTCCGCTACCTGTTCGTTGATCGCCAATGTGATGTTCACGGAGCCTCCACTTAATATGTGGACGCAGTTTATGCGCGAGCCTCCGAGGCGTCAACCGATCGGCCGATCACGGGAGGGGCCCTCAGAACAGAAAGTACCGCTGCGCCATCGGCAATTCGGTCGCCGGCTCGCAGGTGAGCAGCACGCCGTCGGCGCGCACTTCGTACGTCTGCGCATCGACCTGGATGTTCGGCGTGCCGCTGTTGTGGATCATGTCGGCCTTGCCGATCG
>CAXTDH010000195.1:0-6342 GCA_964242405.1 uncultured Rhizobacter sp.
GTAGCTGTTGGCCCGGATCGTCGCCGGGAAATACGTCTTGATGGCACGCGCGGTTTCGGGTGCCTTCGCGTCGAGCGGCAGGATCTTGATGAACTGCCGGGCTTCGGCCTTCATGTCCGAGAAGAGCTTGGCCGGTTGCCCCGCGACGATGATCGCGACGTCGATCGATCTTTCGACGGTCAGCTTGAAGAGCGCGTCCTCGTTGCTCACGAACTGGGCGTTGGCAGTCGGAATCGGCGCCTCGAACATCAACCGGTACAAGGTTGCGGCCGTGAGAGCCGTGCCGCTGCCGATCGGGCCCACACCGAGGCGCTTGTCGCGAATCTCGTGGATGTACTTGAGCGGCGAATCGGCCCGGGTGACGAAGTGGATCTCCTCGTCGTAGAGCGGCAGGATGAGTCGCAACGGGCGAATCATCTCCCCAGCGTCGGCATTGCCGGCCTTCGCCTGGTCGAGGAAGGCCTGGTACACATCCGATTGCACCAGCGCGAACTTCACGCCGGGCTCCCGGCGCATCCGCTGCACGTTCTCGGCCGATCCCTTGGACGGCAGCGCCTGCAGGTCGATGCCGGCGGGCGCTGCCACCCACTTTCCGAGGTCACGACCAATCTCGATGTAGGTGCCCCGCTCGGAGGCGGTGACGATCTTGTATTGCGGCCGTGGCGCGGCGGCGCTCGGCTGGGGGAGCAAGGCAGCGAAGACCGTTGCCGACAGGAAGGCGGCACACGCCAACCTCGAAGCCCCGAACCGCCTAGAGATCCGCCTCGCCCAACTGCTTGTCTGCACGTGTTCTTTTCAAAGTTAGAGGGTGAATCCAGCGCGAGTCTACGGCGCCTCATTGCCTCGACGCCGTCCGGACGGTCGGAGCGGTGAGAGTGATCGCAGCTCAGCCGCGCGGTATTACAATTGCGTTTGCAGTCATACCGAGCTACCGCCATGGGCTACACCCTCACCACCAAATCGCAAGTCACCTTGCCGAAGCCGATCAGGGACCATCTGAAAGTGGCGCCCGGCGATGCCGTCGATTTCCGCATCGTTGCGGATGGCTCGGTGTGTGTCGAGCCCGTGCGACCAGGCGCCGTGGTGTCGGGCGAACCGAGCGAAGCGGTGTTGGCGCGGTTTCGCAGGCTGCGCGGAACGGCTTCGACCGGCCACAGCACGGACGAACTGATGAAGTTGCTGCGGGGTTACGACGACGACACCACCGACCCCGGGTTCGGTGGCACGGCCAGCGTCGGCAAGGCCCGGTGATTTTCGTCGACACGTGCGTGCTGCTCGACGTGGTCACACGGCCAACCGAATGGACCGACTGGTCGGAGAGGATGCTCGCGTCGTGGAGCACGCGCGGTGCGCTCGGGATCAACGATATCGTCTTCGCCGAATTTTGCGCGGGTTATGAACTGCTGAACGAGGTCGAGGGCGCTGTCGAGGCGATGGGCCTGGACGTGCTGGCACTGCCCCGCGAGGCGCTGTTCCTCGCGTCGAAAGCCCATCGCCTGTACCGGCGCCGGGGTGGCCACAAAGTCGGCGTCTTGCCCGACTTTCTGATCGGCGCCCATGCCGCTGTGCTTCGCATTCCGGTTCTGACCCGTGACCCAAGCCGGTTTACCTACTATTTTTCCGGGCTGGAAGTTCTCTCGCCAGCTTGTCAATGAATCCCGTATGGCTGTCCTCTCCCTCTCCAGTGCCCATCTCGCCTTCGGCCATGTCGCCCTGCTCGACGCCGCCGGCTTGTCGCTCGACACCGGCGAGCGGCTCGGCCTGATCGGCCGCAACGGCACCGGCAAGTCGTCGCTGCTGAAGGTGATCGCGGGCCTCGAGAAGCTCGACGACGGCCTGCTGCAGATGACCCAAGGCGTGCGCATCTGCTACGTGCCGCAGGAGCCGTCGTTCGCGCCGGGGCATACCGTTTTCGAGGCGGTGAGTGAGGGCGTTGCAGAGGCGCGCGCGGTTCGACAAGCCTATGAGGAACACGCCGAGGGCGTCGACCTCGACGCCCTGCAGACGCGCATCGAGGCGCTCGACGCCTGGACCTGGGAGCAGCGGGTCGAGACGACGCTGGCGCAACTCCACCTCGACGGCGAGCGTGACATCGGCGAGCTCTCCGGCGGCATGAAAAAGCGCGTCGCGCTCGCCCAGGCGCTGGTCGCGGTGCCCGACGTGCTGCTGCTCGACGAGCCGACCAACCACCTCGACCTCGATTCGATCGCCTGGCTGGAGGAACTGCTGCGCAACTTCAAGGGCTCGGTCATGCTGATCACCCACGACCGGGCGTTTCTCGACGGCGTCGCGACCCGGATCGTCGAGCTCGACCGCGGCACGCTCCGCAGCTACCCCGGCAACTTCAGCGCCTACGAGCGGCTGAAGGAAGAGCAGCTCGCATCCGACACGCTCGCCAACGCGCGCGCCGACAAGCTCCTCGCGCAGGAAGAAGTCTGGATCAGGAAAGGCGTCGAGGCTCGCCGGACGCGCAGCGTCGCCCGCATCCAGCGGCTCGAAGCCCTGCGCGCGGACCGGCAGAGGCGCCGTGATTCGCTCGGCCAGGTGCGGCTCGACATCGATGCCGGCGCCCGCAGCGGCAAGATCGTGGCCGAGCTGAAGCACGTGTCGCTCGCCTTCCCAGCCAAGGTGATCGTCGACGACTTCACGGCGACCATCCTGCGCGGCGACAAGGTCGGCCTGATCGGCCCGAACGGCGCCGGCAAGACGACGCTGCTCAAACTCATCCTCGGCGAACTCAAGCCCGACCGCGGCACGATCCGCCAGGGCACGAAGCTCGAAGTCGCCTACTTCGACCAGATGCGCAGCACGCTGAACCTCGACGCGACGCTCGCCGACACCATCAGCCCGGGCAGCGAATGGGTGGAGGTCGGCGGCCAGAAGAAGCACGTGATGAGCTACCTCAACGACTTCCTGTTCTCGCCCGAGCGTGCCAATTCACCGGTCCGCACCTTGAGCGGCGGCGAGCGCAACCGGGTGCTGCTGGCCCGGCTCTTCGCCCTGCCGGCCAATGTGCTGGTGCTCGATGAGCCGACCAACGACCTCGACATCGACACGCTCGAATTGCTTGAGGAGCTGCTGCAGAACTACGCCGGCACCGTCTTCCTGGTGAGCCACGACCGGCGCTTTCTCGACAACGTCGTCACCAGCACGATCGTCTGGGAAGGCGACGAGTCGCCGGGCCGCTGGCGGGAGTACGAGGGCGGCTACGAGGACTGGAAGACGCAGCGCGACCGGGCCCGGCAGCTGCGCGACCAGGCGGCCAAGGCGGCTGCGGCCGCCGCGACACCTGCCCGGCTGAAGGAGGCGGCGGCTGGCAACGGGCCCAGACCGGCCACGACGCCAACCGCCAAGCCGCGCAAGCTCAGCTACAAGGAGCAGCGCGAGCTCGATGAGCTGCCGGCCCGCATCGAGGCGCTCGAGGCTGAGCAGGCCGAACTGGCCGGCTTCCTGGCCCGGCCGGAGTCGTATGCGAACGAGCCGGCGCAGGTCACGCAGGCGCAGCGACGCCATGCAGCGATCGATGCCGACTTGACCGCCGCCATGGAGCGCTGGGAGCACCTGGGCTCACGTTAGGTGCAGACCGGCCGGGCATCAAGCAGCTGTTACTGACAGCCGCCACCCGCAGGCGGCGCGCGTCCGGGCAGCGTCGCTTTCAGCGTCCGGAACGTCAGAGCCCGCTGAAGCGGCTGTCCTTGAACGCGTCCGGATGCGAGCGGCTGATCATCAGGCCGGACTGCAGGTAGAGGGCGTTGAGCAACCGCGCCGCCCGTTCACGGTCGAACGCAGGCCAGGAAGCGATCTCGCCGAGATGCGCGGTTTGCCGCCGCAGCCGGTCGATGGTCGCCCGCAAGGCCCCGCTGGCGGGCAGCGTCCGGATGTCGAGGTCGGGCGAGACCCGGTAGACGGCGGGGCCGGCGATCTCGGGCAGCAGCTCCCGTCGCGAGCCGCGCATCGCCAGTTCCCAGAGCAGCGGCCCCAGCGCATGGTAGAGATGCGCTTCGCCGACGAGCGAGCGCTCCGGGTCGTCGGGCGGCCGCAGCATGGCCGGCTCGATGTGCATCACCTGCAGCTGCGTCAGGTGGCGGGCGACCAGATCTTCCAGGTCGACCGGGCAGTGCAGCAGGCGCTCGCGCGGGAACACGGTCAGCGGCACCACCTTCGCGCCGCATTCGAGGTGGATCGTCACATCCTTGGAGTGGCGCAGGCAGGCGGCGAGCGCCTCGAGCGTCTCCGAGCCGGCGCCGTCCTGGAAAGAGCGGTCCAGATCGGCCTGCAGCGACGGGCTGAGCCCCGAAACCCTGCTGCTCGGACCGCCAGCAGGGTTGTCGCCGTCGAGGCCGTCGAGGTAGCCGCGGAAAGCACTCGCCCGCAGCAGCTCGGGTTCGCCGAACGGAATGGTCGAATCGAAAAGTTCGCCGTGCATCTGACCCTATTTTCGTTGGCCGACGTAAATTGGATGCAGCTAAAGCCCACGGCGAACAAATTTTTCAGCGGCAGGCACTGGGGCGCAGGGGCAGTCAGCGCTGCGTGCGGGCCTCGATCGGGCCGTCAGAGGGGTGTGCGGTCGGTTGTACTGGTCCCATGCTGGCTGCGTGCATAGACTCGCGGAATGAATCACCCGTCTGACGCCGAAGCCACCAGGGGCCTGTTGCTGGGATTGCTCGGTGTCGCCATATTCGCGATGACCTTGCCGATGACGCGCCTGGCCGTCGGCTCGGTCGGCGATCCGCAGCTGCCGCCGCTGTTCGTCACCGCCGGGCGGGCGGCGTTCGCCGGCCTGCTCAGCATCGCCTGGCTGTTCGCGACCGGCGCGCCGGGTGTGCAGCGACGGCACCTGCAACCGCTCGCCTGGTCGGCGCTCGGCACGGTGGTCGGCTTTCCCCTTTTCCTGAGCCTTGCGCTGCGTCGGGTCGATGCCGTCCATGCGGCCGTGGTGACCGGCCTGATGCCGATGGCGACCGCGGTCCTGGCGGCCGTCGTCTTCAGGCAGCGGCCGTCCATCGGTTTCTGGGTTTGTGCGGCGCTGGGCTCGGCGGTGGTGCTCGGCTTCGCCGTCCAGCAGGGCGGCGGCCGACTGTCGCTGGCCGACTGCTTGCTGCTGGCGGCGGTCGTCTTCACCGCCATCGGCTATGTGGGCGGCGCCAGAGTAGCCGTCGACCTGCCGGCCGAGCAAGTGATCTGCTGGGTGCTGGTGCTCAGCCTGCCCCTGACCTTGCCGGTGGCGGTGTTGGCCTGGCCGTCGTCGCCGGTGCGAGCGGCGAGCTGGGGCGGCTTCGCCTACGTCACTCTTTTCTCGATGTGGCTCGGTTTCTTCGCCTGGTACCGCGGCCTGGCGATCGGCGGCGCGGTTCGCGTCAGCCAGGTGCAGCTGGTGCAGCCCTTTTTGTCGATGTTGTTCGCAGTACCGGTGCTGGGCGAAAAGCTCGATTGGGCAACGGTCGGCTTCGCCGCGGTGGTGATCGCGATCGTCTTCGTCGGCCGGCGCATGCCCGCGTCGCGAGCAAGGCCGATGCCGGCTTGACGACGACCGCCACCGTCAATCTCGACAGCGGCCGAAGGCAATGACGCATCCGCGGTCCTTCCGCCTCCCCATTCCCCGTTCTCGTCGCCCAGGAGCCCCTCATGACAGCTTCCCCGCTCTGGCAGATGGCGCGCCGCGCCGACCGGATGAACCCCTCGGTGATCCGCGAAATCCTCAAGCTCACCGAGCAACCCGGCATCATCTCGCTCGCCGGCGGCCTGCCGTCGCCTGACATGTTTCCGGTCGACGCGCTGCGGGAGGCCACCGCGCGCGTGCTCGGCCGTTCGCCCCGCGAAGCGCTTCAGTACGCCACCAGCGAGGGGTTCGGGCCGCTGCGGGAGTGGCTGAGCACGCACCTGGCCTCGCGCGGCATGGCGGTGGACGCGTCCCAGGTGCTCATCACGTCCGGCTCGCAGCAGGGGCTCGACCTGGTCGGCAAGGTGCTGATCGATGCCGGCAGCATGGTCGCGGTCGAGGCGCCGACCTACCTCGGCGCTTTGCAGGCCTTTGCGCCTTGTGAGCCCGAGGTCGTCACCGTACGCTGCGACGACGACGGGCCGCTGCCGGCGGCCCTGGCTGCTGCGCGCGGTGCCCGCTTCCTCTACCTGGTGCCCAACTTCCAGAACCCGAGCGGCCGCTGCATGGGCGCAAACCGCCGGGCCGCCCTGGCTGCGGCGGCCCGCGAGCAAGGCCTGCCGATCGTCGAAGACGACCCGTACGGCGAGCTCTGGTACGACGCGCCGCCGCCGGCGCCGATCGCCGCCCGCTGGCCCGAAGGAACGGTCTACCTCGGTTCGTTCTCGAAGGTGCTCGCGCCC
>CAXTDH010000196.1:0-6331 GCA_964242405.1 uncultured Rhizobacter sp.
GATCAATGTTTCGAGGTAGTTGGAGGGGATCGATTCGTGGTACTCGGTGACGTCGTCGCCGGTCGAGGCGTTGTTGTAGCCGCCAACGTCCTCGGTCAGCCGGTCGAACTGCTCGCTCTTGAGGTGGCGCGTGCTCTTGAACATCAGGTGTTCGAAGAGATGGGCGAAGCCCGAACGGCCGGGCGGGTCGTCCTTGCTGCCGACGTGATACCAGACCTGCACGCTCACCGTCGGGCTGGCACGGCTCGGCACGGCGATCACCTGCAGGCCGTTCGCGAGCCGCCGTTCCGTGAACGCGATCGGCGCGGGAGCCGGCAGCACCGGCGGTCGGGCGACGAGAGCGGCACTCGCGGGCGAAGCGGCAGGGGCGGCCGTGGCGGACCTGTTAGCCGTAGCGGCCGTGGCGGCCGTGGCAGCAGTGGCGGCACTGGCCGTAGCGGCCATGACGGCCATCACGACCAGCGCCCGTGGCCCCGACCGGCGCAGCATCGCCACCAGCTCAGTCCGACGCGGCCAGCAGCGTGAAGTGCTCGACGACCGGCGGTGCTGCGAAGAACGGCCCGACGATCGCCCGCCATTCGGCGAACAGCGGGCCGGTGCGGAAGTCGACCGTGTGGTTTTCGAGCGTGTCCCAGAAGATCAGCAGCAGGTAGCGCTCCGGCGACTCGATGCCGTGCTCGATCCGGTAGCCGCGGAACCCGGTCGCACGGCTGACCGCCGTCTCGACACCCTGACGGATGGCGGTCTCGAACTCGGCCTGTCGCCCAGGCAGGATGCGGATGTCGGCGTGTTCGAGGATCATGGTCGCGGTGGGTGTCGGGGGGTGGAAGAGGGTCTCGATCGGAGCCGCAGTCTAGGACGAGTCGAGGCGCCTTGCGTCGTCAGGGCGGTCTTGCCGCCCGGATGAACCGCAGCGACGCCTCGATCAACCGCGCCGGCTGATCCCGGTGCGGCGAATGGCCGCAGTCGGCGATCACCAGCAGTTCGGTCGTCGGCAAGCGGCGCTGGATCCGCTCGATCTGCTCCAGGCTGCCGTATTCATCGTCCGCGCCCTGGGCCGCGAGCAGCGGGCAGGCGATGCCGTCGAGCGCCGCCTCGATGTTCCAGTCGCGAAAGGCGGGGGCCAGCCAGATGTCGTTCCAGCCGCGAAAGGCGGAGTCGGGATCGTCGTGATAGCGGGCAAGGCGCTGGCGCAGGTCGCCCGTCTCGTAGGCTGCGCGGGCCCGCTCGATGCTGGCGATCGACACCGGCTCGACGAAGACATGCGGCGCGACGACGATCGCGCCCGTGACGGGGAATGCGGCCGCATGCAGCAGGGCGATGCTGCCGCCGTCGCTGTGGCCGAACAACCACGGGGTGCGGATGTCGAGCGCCGCGAACAACCGGGGCAGTACCTCGAGCGCCTGGCGGTGCATGAAATCCGGCGCCCAGTGCTCGCTGGCCGCTTTCGGCGTCGAGCGTCCGTAGCCCGGGCGCGAGAACACCAGGCCGCGCAAGCCGCTGCCGGTGCACAGCCGGTCCGGGAAATCCTTCCACATCGCGACCGAGCCGAGGCCTTCGTGCAGGAAGACGACCGGCGGCAATGCGGACGCCGCGTCGCCCACCCACCGGTACTCGATGCGCAGCGGCGCCGCGTCGCCGTGGCGGGACGGAAGGTCGACGAACTCGGAACGGTCGTCGTTCAAGGTGTCGCGGAGCTGGCCGCCGCGTTCGCGATTTCCCGCAGCCGGAAGCGCTGGATCTTGCCGGTCGCGGTCTTCGGCAACTCGTCGATGAATTCGATGATGCGCGGGTATTTGTAGGGCGCCAGGCGCTCCTTGACGAAGGCCTTGAGTTCCTCCTCGCCGACCGAACGCCCGGCCCGGCGGACGACGCAGGCCTTCGTCTTCGTCAAGCCGTCGGCGCCCTGCACGCCGATCACCGCGCACTCGAGCACCGACGGGTGCTGCATCAGCGTCGCCTCGACCTCGAACGGCGAGACGTAGATGCCGCTGATCTTGAGCATGTCGTCGCTGCGGCCGGCGTAGACGTAGCAGCCGTGCTCGTCGAGCAGGTACTTGTCGCCGGTCTTCGTCCACTCGCCCTGGAAGGTGGCGCGTGACTTCTCGCGCTGGCCCCAGTACATCAGTGCCGAGGTCGGGCCGGCGACGTAGAGGTCGCCGATGCTGCCCTGCGGCGCCTCGCGGCCGTCCTCGTCGATCAGCTTGAGCCGATAGCCGGGAACGACCCGGCCGGTGCTGCCGTAGCGCACCTCGCCCGGGCGGTTCGACAGGAAGATGTGCAGCATCTCGGTCGAGCCGAGCCCGTCGACGATCTCGCAGCCGAAGTGGGCAGTGAAGCGCTCGCCGATCTCGCGCGGCAGCGCCTCGCCGGCGGAGGAGCAGAGGCGCAGCCGCACCTGGTCACGGCGCGGCAGGTCGGGCGCGGCGAGCATGCCGGCATAACCGGTCGGTGCGCCGAAGAAGACGGTCACGCCGCGCCCGACCCAGCGCTCGAAGACTGCCGAGGGCGTCGGCCGTTCGGCCATCAGCACGGTGGTGGCACCGGCCGCGAGCGGGAAGGTGAGGGCGTTGCCCAAGCCGTATGCGAAGAACAGCTTGGCGGCCGAAAAGCAGACATCGTCGGGCCGCAGGCCGAGCACCGGGCCGCCGTAGAGCGCGGCCGTCCAGTAGAGGTTGGCGTGGGTGTGGACGGTGCCTTTGGGCCGGCCCGTCGAGCCCGACGAATAGAGCCAGAAGCCGAAGTCGTCGGCAGCGGTCGGCGCGGGCTGCGGCAGGGGCGGGTGCTCGAGCAGCGCCGCGAAGCCGAGGGCGCCCGCCGGCAGCGGCTCGGCAGCGCCGGAAACCACCACTCGGACGTCCGGGTGGCCGCCTTGCGCAGCGGCGTCGATCGCCTGCTGCAGCGAGGGCCAGAGCGGCGCGGAGAGCAGCACGGCCCGGGCGCCGCTGTGCTGCAACATGTAGGTGTAGTCGGCGGTCGTCAGCAGGGTGTTGACGGGCACCGGCACCAGCCCGGCATAGAGCGCACCCAGAAACGCGACCGGGAAATCGACGCTGTCGTGCAGCACCATCAGCACCCGGTCCTCGCGGCGCAGGCCGAGGGCGAGCAGCCCGGCGGCGCAGCGCCGCACCCGGTCGGCGAGGGCCGCGTAGCCGAGGCGCTCGTGGTCGTCGATATACGCGAGCCGCTCGCCGTGGCCCGCGTTGAGCGCCAGCAGGTAGGCCGCCGCGTTGAAACGCTCCGGCGGCGGATGCGGCAGCTCGGTCGACCCTGGCGTCATGTCATGTAGCAGGTGGCATGTAGCAGACGACTATAGCGGCGCTGGCCGGTCGCCCGGCGTCGTGGGAACCCGCGTGCTCTCAGGCCGGATCGACGACCGGCGCCGTCATGTCCGGCCGGTTCCAGCGCTGCTGCGGCGGCGCTGCGCCGGCTTCGATGAAGAGGCGGCGGATCATCGGGAACTGCGCCCGTACCTTCGCTTCGGTGGCGGCGATCGCGGCTCCGGCGTCCTCGGCCGACGTGCCGGGGACGAACTCGATGTCCATGGTGACCAGCACGTCGTCCGGGCCGACGTACATCGACAGCACCCTGCCGACTTCGCTGACGCCCGGCTGTGCCAAGGCCAGGCGGCGGATGGCGTCGGCCGTCTCCGGCCGGATGCCCTCGCCAATGAGCAGCCCGCGCGACGCCCGCACCAGCACGACCGCCACGCCGGCGAGCAGCACGCCGATCAGCACCGAGGCGACGCCGTCGAGTTCCGGCAGGTCGAAGGCGTGGCTGCTGGCGATGCCGATGGCGGCGATCATCAGGCCGATCAGCGCGGCCGAATCCTCGGCGAGCACGGTGTAGGTGGTCGGATCCTTGCTCAGCCGCAACGCCTTCCAGAACGGCGTCTTGCCCGCCTCCTTGAGGAACTGCCGCAGCGCGACCAGGAAGCTCGAGCCTTCGAACAGCGCCGCGGCGCCGAGCACGATGTAGTTCCACATCGGGTCGTGCAGCGGCTCGGGCTGCCGGATGTGCCGCACGCCCTCCAGCACCGAGACGCCGCCGCCGATGCCGAAGATCAGCATCGCCACGATCAAGCTCCAGAAGTAGAGCTCCTTGCCATGGCCGAACGGGTGCTCCGGTGTCGCCGGCCGCTGGCTGAGCTTCAAGCCGACCAGCAGCAGCACGCCGTTGAAGGTGTCGACCGCCGAATGGATGCCCTCGGACAGCATCGCCGAACTGCCGCTGATGGCGGCGACGATGAACTTCGTCACCGCGATCGCCACGTTGGCGCTGATCGCACCATATATCGCCACTTTCGATTCAGCCATGGTGCAGACTAGCAAACGAGCGGGTGTCGCGAGCGGTGCCGGACGCGGGTTCGGTGCTGTCCTACGCTCCTCGCGGTGCGAGTCCGACCGGTCGTCCACCGTGTCGTCGCACAATCGCGGCTTACTCATCAGGAGATGCGCATGTCTTACGACTACACCAGCACGCAGACAGATTCCGTCGACTTCGACGACGCCAGCCGGCCGCTCGACCCGGCCCGGCAGTTGACCGACCTGGTGGTCGAGAACCCGATGCCGTCGGTGCTGGCCGCGGCCGCGACCGGTGCGGCCTTGATGGCCCTGGCGGCGCTGGTCGCCAAGCCGAAGTCGCGCTTGCCGAAGATGCCGGACGTGTCGATGCCGGATGTGTCCATGCCCGATATCTCGATGCCCGACGTCTCTATGCCGAAGATGTCCATGCCGAAGATGTCCATGCCGAAGATGCCGAGCTCCACGCCGTCGCTGCCCGACGTCGATTTCGCGTCGCTGAAGGACCATGTCGTCGACCTGGTGCAGCGGGTATCCGATGCCTTCCCGTCGAAGCGCCAGGCCAAAAGCCAGCTGCAGAGCGCGCAGGACACGGTCCAGGACACCGTTCAATCGACCTGGAACACGGTTCGTGACCAGGCTTCCGACATGATCGATCAGGTGCAGCCGCAGCTCGCCGCGGCCACCAAGGTCGCGAGGGACAACCCGCTCTGGGCCGCGCTGATCGTCGGCGCGCTCGGCACGCTGCTCGGCTCGCAATTGCTCGGTCGGTCGACGAGCAAGTAGAACGGTTCGCAGAGCAGCCGGCCCGCGGTTTCGTTCGCCGCCGGCCTCTGTTTTCACGCTGGGTGCAACACCGCTCCAGCGGCGGTCCGAGCCGGGCGCTGGCGAAAGTCGGGCATATTCCCGCCCTCGACACAACGCCCGCAGCGACTCATGAACTTTCCTTCCCGGGTCGTCGGCGCGCTGTTCGGGCTGCTCGGCCTTTGCGCCGGAACTGCCGCCGCCCAGACTTCGACCGCCCCGCCCGCCATGGGCCCGGTACAGGCGCCGCTCTGGCTGCGCTACCCTGCGATCTCGCCGGACGGACAACAGATCGCCTTTGCCTTCCAGGGCAATCTGTTCGTCGTGCCGGTGGCCGGCGGCACCGCCCGGCTGCTGGTCGGCAACGGCCGCCACAGCTTCCATCCTGTCTGGTCGCCCGACGGCCGGAGCATCGCCTACGCCGCCGACACGCACGGCAACTTCGATGTCTTCGTCGTCGCGGCGGAAGGCGGCCCGTCGCGGCGGCTGACCAGCCATTCGGCGTCGGAAGTGCCGCTCGGCTTCACCCCCGATGGCCGTGAGGTGCTGTTCTCGGCGCAGCGGATGGACGCGCGTACCAACGTGCTGTTCCCCGGCAGATCGGTGCGCGAGCTGTACAAGGTGTCGGTCGAGCCCGGCCGTCGCCCGGTGCAGCTGCTCACCACGCCGGCCATGGCGGCGCAGTTCGACCGCAGCGGGCAGCGGCTGCTATACGAAGACTGGAAGGGCTATGAGAACGCCTGGCGCAAGCACCACCTGTCGCCGGTCGCCCACGATATCTGGCTGCATGACATCGCCAGCGGACGGCATCGGCGGCTGACCGATTTCGGTGGCGAGGACCGCGAGCCGGTCTGGGCGCCGGACGGAAAGTCGTTCTATTACCTGAGCGAGCAGGGCGGCTCCTTCAACGTCGGGCGAAAGCCGGTCGACCCGGACGGCGCGCCGGTCCAGCTCACCCGCTTCGACAGGAACCCGGTGCGCTTCCTGAGCGTGTCGAGCAGCGGCGTGCTCGCCTTCGGCTACGACGGCGAGAGCTACACCCAGCAGCCGGCAGCCGGCGCCATTGATCTCGTACTCACTCGCCCCGTCGCGGAACATCCGGCGGGTGATCGACACCTCGGCATAGTCGATCGGCAGCGCGCCGTCGAAGTTGTCGATGGTCAGCGTCACCTCGGCGCGGCCCAGAGGCGGCCGGTCCGCCGTGCCGGCGAAGATGACGTCGTCCA
>CAXTDH010000197.1:0-6291 GCA_964242405.1 uncultured Rhizobacter sp.
GTCAGCGGCCTGATCGGCGACCTGTCGAACGCCGAGGGCGTGGCCAATTTCCTCGCCGACGCCGGCGAGGCCGACATCCTCGTCAACAACCTCGGCATCTACGAAGAAAAAGATTTCGCCGACATCAGCGACGACGACTGGGAGCGCTTTTTCCAGACCAACGTGATGAGCGGCGTGCGCATGTCGCGCCACCACTTTCCGTTGATGCTGGCGCGCGACTGGGGGCGCGTGCTGTTCATCTCCAGCGAGTCGGCCGTCACGACGCCGCCCAAGCGCATCCACTACGGCATGACCAAGACCGCGCAGCTCGCGATCGCCCGCGGCCTGGCCGAGATGAGCGCGGGCACCGGCGTGACGGTCAACTCGATCATCGTCGGCGCGACCCGGACCGAGCAGGTCGACACCCTGATCGCCAAGATGGCCGCCGACGCCGGAGACAGCGAGGCGGCCATCGAGCGCGGCATCATGGACAAGGTCCGTCCGACTTCGCTGCTCAAGCGGCTGCTGACCTCCGAGGAGGTGGCCAACATGGTCGTCTACTGCGCCTCCCGTGAGGCCTCGGGCACGAACGGCGCGGCGCTTCGGGTCGAAGGCGGGGGCATCACGTCGCTGCTGTGAGCGGCGTCATGCACGCCCAATCCGGCACTTTGTCGGCGATGTCGAGTGCCCTACGTCGTCAGCGACGGCAAGCAGATCGCGTTCAAGCGGCGCGCAGCCGTTGGTGAGGTCGGGCGCTTCGCCTGGCGCTTGTCTGTACTCGAACTGAGCACCGGGAAAGCAGTTCGACCTGATCGAATTCGACGCTGGCGACTCGCTGGCCTCGGGCCGCCCGCAAGCTTCAGGATGGCCTATTGCGCGGCTGGCGCACTCGCGGCGTGCTTCATCGGCGCAGAAGCCGCCGAAGCCGCGCTATCGGCAATGCCCGCGCTCCCCGGTTGCGTGTTCCGAGAGCAGCCTGCGAACGCGACGCCGATCGCAGCTGCAGCAACGGCCGATGCCAGTACTTTCAGTGGCTTGCGCAATGCCGACTCCTTGGGGGTAACAGCGGGATGGCGGTGCCCGTGCACCGGGTTCGGCTTCGCCTTGCTCGTCG
Organism: uncultured Rhizobacter sp.; assembly: GCA_964242405.1. Taxonomy (GTDB): domain Bacteria; phylum Pseudomonadota; class Gammaproteobacteria; order Burkholderiales; family Burkholderiaceae_C; genus LMDS01. The sequence continues at coordinate 1,094 of CAXTDH010000197.1, forward strand.
GGTCGCGCTTTCCAAAAAGGCACGCGGTGGACATGCGCATCACGCCGGCGACGACAGCTGGTCGCGCATCGGTAATTGCCGGATGCGCTTGCCGACCGCCGCCTGGACCGCGTTGGCCAGCGCCGGGGCGATCACGGGCACGCCGGGCTCGCCGACCCCGCCGAGCGGCAGGTCGTAGCCGCTCGCGGGCAGGATGTGCACGACGATCTTCTTCGGCGCCGCGTTCATCCGCGTGATCTGGAACTGATGGAAATTGTCCTGCTCGACGCGGCCGTTCTTGAAGGTCACCTCGCTGAACAGCGCTTGGCTCAGGCCCATGATGCAGGCGCCCTCGATCTGCGAGCGGATGCGGTCCGGGTTGACCTGTGGCCCGCAATCGACGGCGACGTCGATGCGCGGGATCAGGATCTCGCCTTTCGTGCTCACCGAAACCTCGATCACCGCCGCCACGTAGGTCACGAAGCTGTAGTGCGCCGCCAGGCCCAGCCCCTGGCCGGTACCGAGCTTGCGGCCCCAGCCGGCCTCCTGCGTCGCCCGCTCGATCACCTTGCGCAACCGACCGGTGTTGATCGGATAGCGCTCGGGCGATTCGCCGTGGTTCCAAGGTTCGCTGATCTTGGTCGGGTCGATCAGGCGATCGGGGCCGAGCAGGTCGAGGAGGAACTGGCGATGGTCCTTGCCCTGCGCCTCGGCCAGCTCGGCGATGAACGACTGCGAGGCGAACGCATGCTGGATGTTGTTCACCGAGCGCAGCCAGCCGATGCGGGCGTGCGCGGTGGCCTCCGGATTCTCGATGCGCACGTTCGGGATCGCGTACGGCATGCCGGTCAGCCCGAGGCCGAGCTCGAACGCCGCGAGCTGCTTCGGGTCGGGCGCGAAGATCGAGACGATCGTCGGCTCCGCCGTGCGGTGCAGCCAGGCTGTGACCTTGCCCTTCTCGTCGAAGCCGGCCTCCATGTGCTGCGCGGAGACGGCATGGAAGTAGTCGTGGTGCAGGTCGTCTTCCCGCGTCCAGGTGAGCTTGACCGGCTTGCCGTCGAGCGCCTGCGAGACGAGTGCGGCCTCGACGATGAAGTCGGCCTTCGACTTGCGGCCGAAGCCGCCGCCGAGCAGCGTCACATTGACCGTGACTTTCTCGGCCGGCAGGTTCAGGCGTTTCGCGACCCGCTCGCGCGCGGCCTGCGGCGACTGGCTCGGCGCCCACACCTCGCACGCACCGCCCGCGATCTGCACCGTCGCGGCCGGGCACTCCATCGTTGCATGCGCGTAGTGCGGCACGTAGTAGTCGGCCGTCACGCGCTTGGCGGCCTTGGTCAGCGCGGCGTAGGCGTCGCCATCGTTGCGCACTTCCTTGCCGCCGGTCTTCAGCACCGCGGTCTCGAGCTCCTTGCGGTAGTTGCCCGAGTCGTAGCTGCCGTGCGGGCCGTCTTCCCATTCGATCTTCAACAGGCTGCGACCCTTGATCGCGGCCCAGGTGTCCTTGGCGACGACGACGATGCCGCCGATCGGCTGGAACTCGCTCGGCGGCGGCGTGCCGTCGAGCGCGAACACCTTGATCACGCCGGGCACCTTCAGCGTCTCGGCGGCGTCGAAGCTCTTCGCCTTGCCGCCGAGCGCGGGCGGCCGCGCCATCACGGCGTACACCATGCCGGGAAGCCGGGTGTCGATGCCGAAGTGCGAGGTGCCGGTGACGATCGCCTGGCCGTCGGTCAGGAAGGTGTCGTTCTTGCCGATGTAGCGGTACTGCGACGGGTCTTTCAACTTCAGCGACGCGCGCGGCGGCACGTCGAGCTTCGCGGCGGCGATCGCGAGCGCGCCGTAGCCGAGCTTGCGGCCGGTCTTGGCGTGCACGACCTGGTGGTTGACGGCATGCACCTCCTCGACCGGCACTCGCCAGCGTGCCGCGGCGGCCTGCTCGAGCATCGTCCGGGCGCTGGCGCCGCAGCGGCGCATCGGGTCGAACCAGTGGCGCGTGCTGCGCGAACCGTCGGTGTCCTGGTTGCCGTACTTGAGCTCATCGCCAGGCGCCTGCACGACCTTGACGCGCTTCCAGTCGGCCTCGAGTTCGTCGGCGACGATCTTCGGCATGCTGGTGCGGATGCCCTGACCCATCTCGCTGCGGTTCACGACGATGCTGACCGTGCCGTCGGGGGCGATCGAGACGAAGACCTTGGGGTTGTCCTGGATGCCGTGCGGCATGCCGTCGCCGCCGTATTTCACCGGCTGCGCTTCCTCGGCGGCCCTGCCGGCGATCGGCAGGCCGACGCAGAGCACGAGCCCGGTCACGGGCACGGCCTTCAGGAACGAGCGGCGGCTGTCGATGGGGCGCGCCGGCTTGATGGTGACGGCGACGCCGGCCGCCTGCACGGCTCGATCTGCGAATGGGATCTTGCTCATGCCGTTCCCCCTTCGATGCCGGCTGCCGTCTTGATCGCGGCGCGGATGCGGGTGTAGGTGCCGCAGCGGCACAGGTTGCCGCTCATCGCGTTTTCAATATCGGCGTCGCTCGGTTTGGGGTTGGCCTGCAGCAGCGCCGTGGCGCTCATGATCTGCCCGGCCTGGCAGTACCCGCACTGCGGTACCCCGATCCTGATCCACGCGGCTTGCACGGCCTTGCCGGTCCGGGTCGCGCCGATGCCTTCGATCGTCGTCACCTTTTTGCCGGCCACGGACGAGATCGGCGTCTGGCACGAGCGCACCGGGCTGCCATCGAGGTGGACGGTGCAGGCGCCGCACAGCGCCATGCCGCATCCGAACTTCGTGCCGGTCAGGCCGACATGGTCGCGCAGAACCCACAACAGCGGGGTGTCACCGGGCGCATCGACTTGCACCGGTCTGCCGTTGATTTGCAATGCGGTCATACGCCTTCTCCTGGCTGAGAGTCGGTGATGTCGTCTGCGCTTCGCCTACCTGCGCGTCGGCCCCATACGCCCGCAGCGCTTCCATCTCGGGCGGTCCGAGGACGCTGCCCGGGCTGGCATGGCGCGCTCGCCATTCGTCACCGAATCGATGATGAAACGCGGTTGGTCGCCCCTTCGCATTGTCAGTATCGACTGGCTCGGCGTTCGGGTCAACGAAATTGTCGGCCTTCGAAGCGAACGTTGGGGTCGTGCCGCGGCGGCCGTCATGCTGTGACGGCGTCGTCGGCGAGGCGCGCCTGGAAGCCGCGCCACGAGGCGGCCACCCGTGCCGGCTCGAGGCCCTGGACGATGAATACAACCGTGGATCGGCGTACGCCGTGCGGCCAGTGCGCGAGATGCTGCGGCGGGTGCATCAGCTGCTGCACGCCGTGGATCGCCACCGGCGTTTCGGCACCTTCGACGTGCAGCAGCCCCTTGACCCGCAGCACGCGTTCGCCGTGGCGGTGCAGCAGCAGCGAAAGCCAGAGGCTGAAGACGGCCCAGTCGACCCTGTCGCCGGGCTCGAGCACGAAGGCCTGGATGTCGCCGTGCAGGTTCGGGTCGCCGCGGTGCCGGGAGAAGTACTTGCGCTGCCCGGCAGCGCGCAGCCAGCGGCCGACCTCGTCGATCTTGCCGGTTTCGCTAAACACATCCTGGCCGAGCAGGGCATCCGCATCGAGTGGGCGCGAGTCGGCAACGACTATCGGTGCGGCGGGGTTGACGCGGCTCAGTTCACCCGTCAGCCGAGCGACCGCGCCGGCCGTCGACAAGTCGGTCTTCGTCAGCACCAGGCGGTCTGCCAGGGCAATTTGTTTGCGGCTCTCGGGGTGCCGTTCGAGCTGCACAGCGGCATGCACGGCATCGACCGTGGCGATCACGTTGCCGGGCCGGAAGTGGTGTCGCAACACCGGGTCGTGCATCACGGTCGCGAGCACCGGCGTCGGGTCGGCGAGGCCCGTGGTCTCGATCAGCAAGCGGGTGAAGGGCGGGATCGCACCGCGCTCGCGCTGGTCGTGGAGCTTCTTGATGGCCGCCGCCAGATCGCCGCGGATCGTGCAGCAGATGCAGCCCGATTGCAGCAGCACCACGTCGCCTTCGACCGACTCGACCAGGTGATGATCGATGCCCACTTCGCCGAACTCGTTGATCAGGACCGCGCAATGGGCGAAGGCCGGGTCGCGCAGCAGGCGGTTCAACAGGGTCGTCTTGCCGGAACCGAGAAAGCCGGTGAGGATGTTGACGGGCAGTCGATCGTCCATGGCGGAAGTCAACCCAGCCACTCGTCTGCCAGCGGGTCGATCGATCGGCCGCCGAGACGATCCATCGCGGCCCAGACTTCGCCCAGCGATTCGACCACTTCCTGCCCACCGGTCGCGCCGGCGACCACGAACGCGCTGCCTTGCCAATCGCTGACCTTCAGGCCGCGGCTGCGCGCGATGCGGTTCAGCAGCTTCACGTTGCGCGCCCGCTCGGCACGCACCGTGGTCGTGCTCGCGAGCCGGAGCCGCCCGTGCGCACTGCTCCAGTGGGCCGGGCCACCGAGTACCCCGCAGACGCCGCACATCGCTCGAAGCTCCTCAGCCTCAGGCCTTCGGCGCCGGCACGCGTCGGGCGAAGTCATCCGCCATCTCGTCCATGGTCACGAAGCGGACGCCAGGATGCGACTTGATGTACGCGTAGAGCCGCTCCAGCATCAGCAGCACCTGCGGCCGGCCGGCGACATCGGGGTGGATCGTCATCGGGAAGACCGCGTAGTCCATCTCGCGGTAGACCCAGTCGAACTGGTCGCGCCACATCTGCTCGATGTCGCGCGGGTTGACGAAGCCGTGGCTGTTCGGCGACTTCTTGATGAACATCATCGGCGGCAGGTCGTCGAGATACCAGTTGGCCGGAATCTCGATCAGCGGTGTCGCCTTGCCGCGCACCAGCGGCTTCATCCAGTCGGACGGCTTCTTGCCGAAATCGATCTTGGTCCACGAATCGCCGACCCGAACGTAGTACGGCGTGAAGTCGTCGTGCATCAGCGAGTGGTCGTATTTGATGCCTTTCTTCAGCAGCAACTCGTTGCTGACATTGGAGAATTCCCACCACGGCGCGACGTAGCCGGTCGGCCGCTTGCCGGAAAGCTGCTCGACCAGCGCGATGCACTTGTCCAGCACCTCTTCTTCCTGTGCCGGCGTCATCGCGATCGGGTTCTCGTGCGAGTACCCATGGATGCCGATCTCGTGCCCCGCCGCGGCCACGGCCTTCATCTGCTCCGGAAAGGTTTCGATCGAATGGCCGGGGATGAACCAGGTC
>CAXTDH010000198.1:0-6281 GCA_964242405.1 uncultured Rhizobacter sp.
GGTCGTCGCGGCCGCCGAACCGGTCGATCACCGCGCCGGACTCGTCCTGCGCCATCGCATTGATCGTGCGATCGCAGCGCAGCAGGTCTTCGTCGAGCGTGACGCTGGGATCGAACTGGACGGCGAAGCCGGCATAGCCCGGCGCCGTCTTGCGCTCGGTGCGGGCCAGGGCGTGCTCCTCTTTGGTCTCGGGGTGCAGGAACACCGGGAAATCGGCGCCCACCGGCTTGAACCCCTCGGCCAGCAGCTCCTCGGGGCGCGAGCCGACGACCACCCAGTCGCGGTCGACCACCCGGTCGCCGAGCAGGGCGTCACGCACGGCACCGCCGACCAGGTAGCGCTTCATTGCCGCCCTGCCCCGCTTCGACCGGATTCCATCATCGACCTCACACGCAAACCCACGGGACGCTCACCGACCTGTCACGGACGAGCGCGATAAGGCTCGTCCTCCGCCAGGAAATCCTGCTCGGCACGCGCCGCTCGGGTCCACTCGATCATCGCGGGAAGTGCCAGCAACCGGTCGATGTACCGCCCCACATCCACGGGCACCGGCAGCGCATAGGTCTTGATGCGAAGGCAGACCGGCGCGAAGTAGGCATCGACGTTCGAGAAGCGGCCAAAGAGAAACGGCCCGGATTCGCGCAGCAGCGGCTGCCACATCGCGACGATACGCGCCAGATCGCGGCCGACACCCGGCGTCTCGGCCAGCAACCGGGCACCGACATCCGGCAGAAAGGCCTCGACGTTCATCGGGCAGTGCTGGCGCAGATCAGCGAAGCCGGCGTGCATTTCGGCGCACAGGCTGCGAGCCAGGGCGCGCTGCCGGGCGTCGACCGGCCACAGTGCTTTCTCGGGAAATCGCTCGGCGAGGTACTCGGCGATCGCCAGCGTTTCCCATACGGCGAACCCGTCGTCCTCGACCAGCACCGGCACCTTGGCGGTCGGCGTGATCGCTGCCAGGGTGGTCTTGAAGGCGGAGCCAGACGAGGAGTCGAGACGGAGCTTCACCTCCTCGAACTCAATGGCCGAGGCCTTCATCAGCAGCCAGGGCCGCAGTGACCAGGACGAGTAGTTCTTGTTGCCGATGTAGAGCTTCATCCGAGTTCCCGAGGCGGTTGGCGTCAGCGGCGATCCTAGCCCCGCCATCCGACCGGGCGAATGATCAATCGACAGCCTGACGATGCGCGCAGCGCATCAATACAACCGGGCGCCGACAGCGTTGTCGGTGGCTACGTTCGTCGCCAGCCATGGCCTCAAGGCAGGTCCTTGTCCGGCGGCAGGGTGAGGTTCGGATCCGCCGGGGCGATCGCCGGCCCGAGGCGCGGCGCCAACGTGGGCGCACGGCCGCTCAGGATCGCCGCGTAGTAGGTGCCGTTGCTGAGCACCTTCTTGACATAGTCGCGCGTTTCGTTGAACGGGATGTTTTCGGCCCAGACGGCCGGCTCGAGCACCGGCCCGTCACGCCATTTGCGCGGTCGGCCCGGGCCGGCGTTGTAGGCGGCGGCGGCCAGCGCCTGCGAGCCACCGAATTCGTCGAGCACGAGCTTCAGGTAGGCGGTGCCGAGCCTCAGGTTGGTGTCGCGGTTGGCGATCAGCTCCGGCGTGTAGGCGACGCCGATCTTCTTCGCCGTCCAGCGGGCGGTGGCCGGCATGATCTGCATCAGCCCGGAGGCGCCGACCGTGGAGCGGGCATCGATGATGAAGCGCGACTCCTGGCGGATCAGGCCGTAGACGAAGGCCGGGTCCAGGCCGATTTCCCGGGAACGTGCGGTCACGTCCCTTCGATACGGCGTCGGGAAGCGCTGATCGATGTCGATCTCGACGCGGGTGCGGTCGCTGGTGTTGATGCAGCGGTCCCAGACGTCGTTGTCGCAGGCGAGCTGCGATGCGGCGAGCAGTTCGCGGTCGCTCATGCCGCGCAGCGAGTAGTTCCATTCACGCACGCCCTCCGGCCGCAAGCCGATCGCGATCAGCTGTAGCGCCCGCGTCAGCCCCGGGTTCTGCGCCGCCGAGGCCCGCTCGGCCGACGACAACGGCAACGGCCGGGCCGGCATGAACACCGGCTGGCCGAGGTTCTCGGCCGCGAGGGCGCCGTAGAAGTTCATCTGCCCTGCGACACTGCCCATCAGCTCGCGCGCCAGGCCGCGCATCGACTCGCCGTCCTGCGAACTTCCGGCCAGCGCCAGCATCGCCCGCGCCTTCCAGTAGACCCAGGTGGCGTCCTGCTGCTCGCTGGGGGCCATGGCGTTGATCGCCTGCATGACCTGCTGCCACCGGGCCTTGCCGTTGTCGGCCCGCAAGGCGGCGCGGGCCTTCCAGGCCAGGGTTTCGTCCGGCCAGTCGAGCTCGCGGCCCGCCCTTGCGGAACGCTGGGCGGCCCGCTGGAAATGATCGACGGCGTCGGGCATGAGCTTGATCGCCGACTGCTTGCCGATCATCGCCCAGGCCCAGGAGGCCAGGTCCGCGGGCAGGGCCGCGTCCCAGCGCGAGGTGAGCAGCGCGGCGCCCAGGTCGGGGTCGTTGCTGCCGATTCGCAACAGGGCGAGGGTCGTCAACTCGGCACTCGCCCGGTCGCGGGTCGAGGCCTTGCGCGTGAGGTAGCGCGTCGGGTTGTCGAAGATCTCGGTGGCTGCACTCCCCACTTGTGGGCCGGCCAGCGAAGCCGCCAGCACGGCGGCCCGCGGCTTGTTGGCGTCGACGCTGAAGCGCGCCTTGCGCCAGATGTCGGCCGTCGTCAGCCGCCCGGCATCGACCAGCGTCGACGCCATCAGCGCGCAGCCGTTGTCGGCGTCGCGCTGCGCCAGCCAGGCGGCGAGCGCGGCGTCGTGCACCTCCTTGCCGGCGAGGTGGTCGAGCAGCACCGCATAACAGCTCACCTCGCGGTCGTCGTTCATCCGGAAGCGCGGCAACTCGGCGGCGAAATTGCGCCAGTCTCGGCGCTTGCCGAGCTCGAGCAGCCAGTCGTTGCGAAGCCGGTCCTCGACATAGGTTGCCGGCCAGCGCGCCGCGAAGGCACTCACCTCCGGTTGCTGCACGTCGGAGATGCGGTTGGTCAGCTCCCAGTAGTCGGACCACATCGCCAGCGGATGGCGGAGCGCCGCGGCAGCGTCGCGATCGGCGAGGAGCCGCGAGCGGTCACGCCGCCGGAACGCCTCGCGGGCGTCGACGATGGGGGTGTCGACCGTCTGCGGCTGGAGCGGTTGCGGAGCCTGGGCTTGCGGCTGGGCAGCCGTCGCCGGCTCCTGCTGGGCCGACGCGAGCCCGGAGGCGACCAGAACATGCCCGGCCAAGAGGAGCGAGCAGCACCGGCCAGCCATCGCCGTCAGACCATATACTGGTTTTGCTCGGCTTGGTTTCATGGCGGCCCGTTTTGACATTGAATTCATCGAGACTGGTTCCAGATTCCGCATCGGCCCCGCAACCGGAAGGCGCTGCAGGGGTCGACCGGGCCGAGTTGCGGCACCGGCTGCTCGGCGAGCGGGAGCGGTTCGCTGCCAGTGCGGAGGCAGCGACGGGTGGCGCTGCGTTGGCGCGGCAGCTTTGCGAGGTGTTGCGACAACTCGAGCCCGCGCTGCTCGGCCTCTACTGGCCGATGCGGTCCGAATTTAACGCAGCCGCGGCCATCGCTGCCGACTCTTCGCTGGCACCATCGGCGCTGGCGTTGCCGTTCGTGCAGAAATCGCCGAAGCGGATGGACTATCGATCCTGGGACGGCCAGGCGCCGCAGCTTCGCGACGAGTGCGGCATCCTGACGGCCGGCGGGCCGGTGGTCGTCCCGGACGTCGTCATCGTGCCGTGCGTCGGCTTCACCGCCGATGGCTATCGTCTCGGCTACGGCGGCGGCTACTTCGACCGCTGGCTTGCCCTGCACCCGGAGACGACGGCCGTCGGCATCGCCTGGTACTTCCAGCTGATCCCGGCAGACGGGTTCGATCCCCGCGGGCACGACAAGCCGATGACGCTCATCGTCACCGAACAGGGCATCAGCTGACCGCCGACGGCCCCGCGTCCTCGCCGATCGCTGCCCGGGTATCGGCCGCCTGTTCCAGCACCCAGTCGTGGAACTGGGCGACTTCGATTCTCGCCCGGCGCGTCGGCGACGCCGCCAGCCAGTAGACGAACGGGCTGTCGATGCGGCCGTCCGGCCCGAACGGTTCGACCAGTTCGCCGCGCTGCAGTGCCTCGAACACCAGGGCGATCCGGGCCAGCGCCACGCCCTGCCCGGCCAATGCGGCCTGGACCTGCTGGTAAGTGAAGTTGAGATAGAGCCAGCGCTTGGGCTCGAGCGCGGGCTGGCCATGCAGGGTCAACCAGCGACGCCAGCTCGAATATTCGGTGCTCGAGCGGTTGTCGTCTTCCTCGGCGAGCGTGTGCCGCACCAGGTCGGCCGCAGACGCCAGGGGCGGTGCTTCGCCCGACCGGATCCTGTCGGCGAACGAGCGGCTCACCACCGGCGTCAGCACCTCGCCGAAGAGCCGCACGGCACCTGCCGGGGCATGTGCCGGCAGGCAGTACCGAAGGGCCAGGTCGAGCTCAGGATCGTCCAGATCGGCGATCGCATCGGTGGCCGAAACCCGGATGTCGATGTCCGGGTGCAGCCGCTGGAAGGCCTCGATGCGGGGCAGCAGCCAGAGCGAACCAAAGGACGCGAAGGTGGTCAGGCTGACGCGCTGCCGGGACCGGGTCTGGCGAATCTGCCGGACACTGGCGTCGATCCGGGCCAGGCCGGCGTCGACCGCGCGCAGCAGCACCTGGCCGTTCTGGGTCGTCTCGACATGGCGGGTGCCGCGCAGGAAAAGCGGCGCGCCGAGTTCGTCCTCCAGGCTCTTGATCTGCCGGCTGATGGCCGACTGGGTGACGAACAGCTCCTCGGCCGCGTCACTGAAGCTCAGCCGCCGGGCGACTGCCTCGAAGGCCCGGAGATTGGCGAGCGACAGCGGACGGCGCGAACGGGCATTCATATCGATTCCGCATGAATGTGCGACGGATGATTCATTGGATCAACAGCGCCAAAGCGCCGATGATGACATCACTTTCACAGGAGATCCGTCATGAATGCTTCGATTTACGACCGCACGGGCGCTTCGGCATTCGCATCTGTCGACGCCTTGGCGCAGGTCGGATGCGGCCAGGCGCTGCACCTCGGCCGCCTGGGCGGCGAGTTGACAGTGGTCTCGGGCCGTGTCTGGCTGACCCGGGACGGCGACCTGGGCGACCATTTGCTGGAGGCCGGCGAGCGGCTGGTGCTCGCGGTCGACGACAACGCGGTGATCGAGCCCTGGGACGCTGGAGCGACGGCGAGCGTGCGCTGGAATCCCCGCCACCAGACTTTCATCGCCGCGCTGCTCGCCGAGCCGTTGCGCGGCCTTGCGTTCATTGCCGGCAAGCTGGCAGCGGGCTCGGCGGCACTGGCGCGACAAGCGGCATCGAGCGCCCGCTGGGCCGAGGGGCGGATCGATGCCCAGGGCGGCAGAGCGACGGCTTCGGCGTCTTACAGGTCAATCGGCATCTGACGGGTAGAAGGCCGCCGTCCGGCCGGTCGGAGCTCTTGCAACGGGCGCCATCCGGCCCGGTGCCGGCTCCTGCACAATCCGGCTTCCCAGAGGACCGGAACCGCCGCATGCAAGCCAACCCGCCCGACCGCGACGCACTTCGCAAAAAACTGGTCGCCGTCCGGCTCGGGCTCACCGACCGGCTGGAACGCGCAGTCGAGCTGCAGAAAGTGTTGCGCGTCTGGCTGGTCGGACGCAAGGAGACGTCGATCGGCGCCTACTGGCCGATCAAGGGCGAATTCGACCCGCTGCCCGCGCTCTACCGCTGGGCCGAAGGGGCGCCCGACGACATCACCCGCCGGATCGGCCTGCCGGTCGCCGATCGCACCACCAGCTCGCTTCGCTTTCACGTCTGGTACCCGGGCTGCGAAATGGAGCTCGACGCCTACGACATCCCGAAGCCGAAGGACACCGAAGAGTTCGCGCCCGAGATCCTGGTCGTGCCCTGCCTCGGGTTCGGCCCCGGCGGCGTGCGCCTTGGTTATGGCGGGGGCTTCTTCGACCGGACGCTCAAGTCGATCAGCCCGCGCCCCGTGACGGTCGGCGTCAGCTTCACCCACGGCTTTCTGCCGCTGCTCCGCCCGGGGCCGCTCGACTTGCCGCTCGACGTGATGCTGGCCGAGGACGGCGTCATGTGGGAGCGGCCTTGATCGCTCGCGGAACCCGGGCTTCCCTACCTGAGGCGGCCCACCAGCGCGAGCGTCGCCTCGGCCTGGTTCATCGTATAGA
>CAXTDH010000199.1:0-6270 GCA_964242405.1 uncultured Rhizobacter sp.
GGGCATCTGCCCCGGCAATGCAGCCGGTTGCCCTGTGCGCTGTCGCTGTCAGGCGACACAAAGGCAGGGTTTTCCCCTCGGGCCCAGCGGTCGATAGCAGAATAGGTCGCCAAACTTCGCTAAGTCGTTGTTTTTGAAATAGTTATAAGCATTGGCACGGCTGTTGCGCTTGAGTGCGTATGCAGTTCGTTTCTCTTCACACCGACCAGCCCCTCCTGCCGTGGGCGGCGACTCCTCCAGTAGCGGTCGTGCGATCGCTTCCACGGGGCGTCATGGGTCTCGTGCGGTCGTTAGCCGCTAGAGCGTCCCGCCCTTGCCTGATCACCGCCACCCTGCTGCTCGCTGCCGCCTGGCCGGCATGGGCGTTCGATTTCGACGACGTGGCGAAAAAGGCCGCGGATTTGTCGGCGACTGCTTACTCGCCCGTGGCCGACACGCTGCCCGCGGCGCTCAAGTCGCTCGATTACGACCAATACCGCGACATCCGTTTCCGGCCCGACAAGGCTCTGTGGCGGAGCGCCGGCCTGCCGTTCGAGCTGATGTTTTTCCACCGCGGCAAGTTCGCGGTCGATCCGGTGCGCATCAACGAAGTGACGCCGCAAGGCGCTGCCCGACCGATCGGCTTCGACCCGGCCGACTTCGACTACGGCCGCAACAAGCTTTCGGCGACCGACTGGAAGAACCTCGGCTTCGCCGGCTTCCGCGTCCACTACGCGCTCAACTCGCCTGCCTACAAGGACGAGGCGGCGGTGTTCCTGGGCGCGAGCTACTTCCGCATGCTGGGCGCCGGGCAGCACTATGGCCTCTCGGCGCGCGGCCTGGCGCTCGACACGGTCGGCGGCAAGGGCGAAGAGTTTCCGCGCTTCGTCGAGTTCTGGATCGAGCGGCCGGCGCCGGGCGCGAAGGAACTCGTGATCTACGCGCTGCTGGATTCGCGCCGCGCGACGGGCGCCTACCGCATCGCCCTGCGGCCGGGCAACCGCACGGTCGCCGCCATCCGGACGCGTGTCTTTCTGCGCGCTGGCACCGACCCGGTCGCCACCCTCGCGCTCGCACCGCTCACCAGCATGTTCGACCACGGCGAGAACCAGCCGCGGCCGGGCGACTTTCGCCCCGAGGTCCACGATTCCGACGGCCTGATGGTCGCCAGCGGCTCCGCGTCCGGCAACGTCACCGAGTGGCTCTGGCGGCCGTTGATCAACCCGAAAAGTGTGTTGGTCACCTCCTTCACGACGCAAAAGTTGCGCGGCTTTGGCCTGATGCAGCGTGACCGGTCGTTCGCCGACTATCAGGACGTCGAGGCCCGCTACGAGCGGCGCCCGAGCGCCTGGATCACGCCGCAGGGCGATTGGGGCGCGGGCCGCGTCGAGCTGATGCAGTTGCCGACGCCCGACGAGACGCAGGACAACATCGTCGCCTACTGGGTGCCGGCCGTGACGCCGGCGCCGGGCAAGCCGATCGACCTCGCCTACGACATTTCCTGGGAAGGCGACGACCTGCAACATCCGCCGAACGGCTGGGCAACCCAGTCGCGGCGCGGTGAAGGCCTGCGTGGTCACGGCTTCACGGCGCTCGGCGGCGACGAAGTGCAGTACGTCGTCGACTTCACCGGCCCGTCGCTCGCGGCCCTGCCGGCGGACGCCGTGGTCCGGACAGTGGCGAGCGCGAGCCCGAACGCCCGGATCGTCGAGAGCAATGCCTACCGCAACGACGCCACCCAGAGCTGGCGCATGACCTTGCGCGTCAAGCGCATCGCGGCCGGCGAGCCGGTCGAGCTGCGCGCCTTTCTTCAACGTGATTCCGATGCACTGACTGAAACATGGACCTCCATATTCCAACCCGATTGACCCTTGCGTCCGCCGGCAGCAGTGCTTCGCGGACCGCTTGCGAAGCCAGGACCGGCGCCCGTGTGCCCGGCCCGAGCACGCCGCCGATCCACCGCAGCTCGATGGTCGCGCGGCCCTGGCGCGGCTTCTGGGCAGGTGCCGGCGACCTGCTTCGAGGCGCTTTCCGCAGCGAGGCTGCGTCGTCGTCGAACGGCGACGCGGCCGAGCCGCTGCTCGCCTGGCAGAAGGCGGCGATCGTTCGCCGGCGGGTGCTGCTCGCGCTCATCGCCATCTCGGCGATCTGCGCGACCGCGCTCGTGAGCCACGTGCTGCCGGCGCTCGACAACCCGGCCCTTCGCATCGGCCAGGTGAGCCTGTTCGCCGTGCTCTTCACCTGGGTGGCGGCGGGCTTCTTCACCGCGCTGATGGGGTTCTGGGTGCAACTGCGCGGCGATCCGCACGGCTTGTCGGTGGCTGACGTCGCCGGACGGCCGATCGACCGGTCGGCCCGCACCGCGATCATCATGCCGATCTGCAACGAGAACGTGGCCACCGTCTTCGCCGGCCTCAGGGCCACCTGCGAATCGCTGTCGGAAACTGGCGAAGCGGGCCTGTTCGACCTCTATGTGCTCTCCGACACCAGCGACCCGGCGCTGCGTGCCGCCGAACTCGCCGCCTGGGCGCAGCTGCGCGAGACGCTCGCCGCCAGCGGCCACCCGAGCAACGTCTACTACCGCTGGCGGCAGCGCCACACCAAGCGCAAGTCGGGCAACGTCGCCGACTTCTGCCGCCGCTGGGGCCGCGACTACCGCTACATGGTGGTCTTCGACGCCGACAGCGTGATGAGCGGCGAGTGCATGACGACGCTCGTCCGCCTGATGGAAGCGCACCCCACCGCCGGCATCATCCAGACCGCGCCGCAGGCGTCGGGCCTCTCCAGCGTCCACGCCCGCGCCCAGCAGTTCGCAGGCCGGGTCGCGGGGCGGCTGTTCGCCTCGGGCATGCAATTCTGGCAGCTCGGCGAATCGCATTACTGGGGCCACAACGCCATCATCCGGGTGGCGCCCTTCATCGAGCACTGCGCGCTGGCGCCGCTCGCGGGCCGTGGCGGCTTGTCGGGCGAAATCATGTCGCACGACTTCGTCGAGGCCGCGCTGATGCGCCGTGCCGGCTATCACGTCTGGCTGGTCCACGACCTCGCGGGCAGCTATGAGCAGCAGCCGCCAAATCTCTTAGAAGAGCTCCAGCGCGACCGCCGCTGGTGCCAGGGCAACCTGCAGAACGCCCGGCTGATCACCGAGCCGGGGCTGCACGGCGTGCACCGGGCGATGCTGCTGACGGGCGCCTTCGCCTATCTGTCGGCGCCGCTCTGGTTCGGCTACGTGCTGCTCGGCATGGCGATGTGGCTGTTCGGCGCCCGCGCCGGCACCGGCCCGACCGGCATGGTGCCGCTCGAGATGTTCGGTCTCTGGGCCGGCACGCTGCTGATGCTGGTGATGCCACGGGCGCTGGGCGTCGTGACCATCGTCCTGAAGGGCGAGCAGGCGGCTTACGGCGGTACCGGCGCGCTGGTCCGCGGGGCAGTGCTCGAAGGCGGACTGTCGGTGCTGCAGGCGCCGGTGCGGATGGTCGCCCATTCGCTGTTCGTCGTCGTCGCTTTGACCGGCTTGAAGCTCGACTGGAAATCGCCGCCGCGGGAGGCGAGCGACATCCCGTGGAGCGATGCGGCGCAGCGCCTCGGCCCGATCGCCGCGGTGATCCTCGCCATCGGTGCGGTGGCCTTCTCGATCGAGCCGCTCGCGGTGTTGTGGCTGCTCCCGGTCGGCCTGCCTTTGTTGCTGGCGATGCCGATCGTCGTCTGGACGAGCCGTACCGGTCTCGGCGAGAAGATCCGTGGCCTGAAGCTGCTGCTGGTGCCCGAGGAAAGCGCCGCGCCTACGGTGTTGCGCCAGGCCTGGGCCTATGCGGCAGAGGGCGCGGCGGCAACGACGAAGTGGCACGACGTCGTGACCAACCCGTGGCTCTTCGAGGTCGTGCGGTCGGCGATGGGCCCGCGCGACACCTCCTGGGGCAGCCGTGGCAAGGCGCGGCGGCTGATGGTGCAAAGGGTGCTGGTCGCCCAGGACGCCGAGAACCTGCCGCCGGTGGAGCGGATGCACCTGCTGAGCGAACCGCAAAGCATGGTGCGCCTGCGCGACCAACTGGCCGCCAACGCCAGCCTGATGCCGGCCGGCTGGAACGTTCGCGAGGCCGCGCAAGCCTGATCGGACGTAGTCAAGCGGACGATCCGACGCGAGTCGACAGGCGATCGGATGATCCGACGCGAGTCGACGGCGATCGGACGACCGGACGCGAGTCGACGGCGACCGGCCGATCTCGCTCAAGTCGAGCGGTGAGCGACCGATATCAGGTCGTGACCCGCCGCTCGCCAGCCCTTCCCCTCCATCGACTCCTCGCCGTCGCCGGCCTCTGCGGCATGTCGGTGTTGGTGTCCGGCTGCGACCAGTTGACCGGCGCACTCGGCATCGAATCGCCCGAGAAGGTGGCCGTGGCCCGTGACGCAGAAGGCCGCGCGATCGGCGGCGCCTGCCGCCACGCCGGCCGGGCCATCGAAGATTGCTACGGCATGAACAAGAAGGCCGACAAGGCTGCCATCTTCGCCGGCTGGCGCGACATGAACGACTACATGCGCGAGAACAAGATCGACGCGGTCGCTCCGCAGGTGACAGCGACCGCACAGCTCGCCAACGCCAGGCCGTCGGGTGGCGACGATGGCGACGCGGACGGACGCGGCGGTGACGGGTCGGCCGCGGACAAGCCGGGCATGCGCAATGGCAAGGCCGCGGCTCGCAAGGGTCACGACTCCTGAACGGTCGGTCACGGCCGGCTTGAGCCTGGCGCGGGCCCAGATTGCTGGCAACACCGGCATTGTCGAAACCTCGCAAGCCGCCGTCGAGCCGCCGATCGCCGCCTGCGGTGCCAGCGACAATCGGCCGATGAGCTTGATCAGCGCCTCTCTGCGGCACCCGATGTTTCGCCGCGGCGTGATCGAGATGACGCCGGTGTCCCTCGGCATCGCCGCCTGGGGCCTCGTCACCGGCGTCGCCATGGTCAAGTCCGGGCTGTCGCTCGGCCTGGCGCTGGCGATGAGCTTGATGGTGTTCGCCGGCAGCGTGCAGCTCGCCGCGCTGCCGCTGATGGTGCTGGGCGCGCCGTTCTGGGTGATCTGTGCCACCGCCTTCTGCGTGAACCTGCGCTTCGTGATCTTCAGCACCCAGTGGCGGCCCTTCTTCATCCGCTTTCCGCGCTGGCAGCGGGTGGCGCTCGGCTACTTCTGCGCCGACCTGAACTACGTCACCTTCATGAAGCGCTTCCAGGAGCCCGCGGTCGGCGAGGGGCAGATCGAGTACTTCGCCGGTACCGCCGTCGTCAGCTGGGCAACGTGGCAGCTGCCGTCGATCGTCGGCATCGTCCTGGCCGATGTCGTGCCGACGGATTGGGGCCTGGCGTTCGCCGGCGTGCTCGCGCTGCTCGGGCTCACCTACTCGCTGCTGTCGGACAAGGCGACCGTGGTGGCGGCACTAGTCGCCGGCGGCGCGGCCGTCGCCGCCTTCGCGCTGCCGTTCCATCTCTACATCGTCGTCGCGATCGCGGCGGCCGTGTGCGCCGGCCTGCTGGTGGGTGGCAGCGGCGACGGGGATGGCAGGGGCGGTCGGATCCTGAGACGGCTGCAAGCGGCGTTCGGCCCTGTGCTGCCGAGCGGTCGTGCCGCCCGGGCGCCCACGGGCAGGGGGCCGGCCTGAGCATGGGCGCACAGGCCCCCTGGCAAACCTTCGCGACGATCGTCGCCCTCACGGCGGTGACCTTCGTGACGCGCTGCTTCTTCCTCTTCCCCGAGCGCGAGATCCGCCTGCCCGACTGGCTGCGGCGTGGCCTGCGCTACGCGCCGCTGGCCGCCATCGCCGCCGTCGTGGTACCGGAGATCGTGATGACCAACGGCCACCTGATCGCCACCTGGCAGGATGCCCGGCCCTACGCCGCCCTTGTGGCGAGCGGCTACTACGCCTGGCGCCGCGGCATCCTCGGCACGATCGTCACCGGCATGGCGGTGCTCGTCCCCCTCAAACTGCTGCTCGGCTGGTAACCACCGGTCGCGGGGCGCTGCCCGGCGCCTTGCGAATCCTAGAATCGAGGCAGCGATTCCGCCATCACCGCCGCGCCCGTCGGCCGAAGCCACTGCCATGAACGTCCTCCGATTCGAAGACCTGATCGCCCGAGGGCAGGTCAGCGGCAAGCGGGTCTTCATCCGCGCCGACCTGAACGTGCCGCTCGACGACGCCGGCCGGATCAGCGAAGACACCCGCGTCCGCGCCTCCATCCCCTGCATCGAGATGGCGCTGAAAGCGGGCGCCTCGGCGGTGATGGTCACCTCGCACCTCGGCCG